>JAYODZ010000166.1:790-3090 GCA_038106515.1 Rhodobiaceae bacterium | reverse complement strand
TGAATTCGCTATTTTTATCACCACATAGAGGGTAGGCGCAGGAAGCTGTGAATGCCTTGGTGTTTTGTTTTGACCCGGCTTTGTGAATCACGGGGTAATTAAACGCTGATGCATGAGCAGGTGCATGCGCCTCGGGCTTGGGCTGGATTCTAAGCTGGCCACGGGTAGAAAGTTGTCGGAAAGGACATATGATGAGCGATCAAGAATTCACCAAAGCGTCGAGACAAGACCCAATCCCAGAGGTTTTGCCGGTCTTACCGCTGCGGAATATTGTCGTCTACCCAGGAATGATTGTGCCGCTTTTTGTGGGTCGCGAGAAGTCGGTTCGTGCCTTAGAAGATGTCATGGATAATGACAAGCAGGTGATGCTGGTGTGCCAAAAAGATGGTGACAAGGATGAACCTGACGAAGCCGACTTAAACGCGATCGGAACCATCGGTACGATCTTGCAATTGCTGAAGCTACCCGACGGAACCGTAAAGGTGCTGGTGGAAGGTATACAGCGCGCCAAGGTGCTGGAGTTTTTACCCAATGAGGCTTTTTTCGAAGTCAGCACCTTGCCCCTGACCGAAGAGCCGGGACGCGACGCGGAGGTCAAGCCTCTGATGCAGGCCGCGATTAAGCAGTTCGAAGGCTATGTGAAGCTCAACCGCAAAATCCCTCCGGAAGTACAATCGAGTCTCGCCGACATTACCAATGCGGCGAAGCTGGTCGACACCATCGCGACGCATTTGAATGTGAGCCTGTCTGACAAGCAGGGTCTTTTGGAGATGCTGTCGGTGACCGAGCGACTTGAAACCGTGATCGGCTATATGGAAGGCGAGGTTGGCGTCTTGCAGGTCGAGAAAAAAATTCGCGGTCGCGTTAAGCGCCAGATGGAAAAGACCCAGCGCGAATATTATTTGAACGAGCAACTAAAAGCGATCCAGAAAGAACTCGGCGAGAGCGAGGACGGCAGTGACGAATTGTCGGAGCTCGAGGATAAAATTAAAACGACCAAGCTTTCTAAGGAGGCGCGGGAAAAAGCGCAGGCCGAGATGAAAAAACTGCGCTCGATGAGCCCCATGTCGGCGGAGGCGACGGTAGTTCGTAATTATTTGGACTGGTTGTTGTCGGTGCCGTGGAAGAAGAAGGGTAAAGTCAAGAAAGATCTCGGTTTGGCGGAAGAAACGCTGGAGACGGATCATTATGGCCTTGAAAAGGTGAAAGAGCGGATCCTTGAATATCTCGCGGTACAACAGCGCGCCAACAAACTGCGCGGCCCGATTTTGTGCCTCGTCGGGCCTCCCGGTGTGGGCAAGACCTCACTCGGCAAGTCGATCGCGAAGGCCACGGGCCGCGAATTCGTTCGTATGTCGCTGGGCGGCGTGCGCGATGAAAGCGAGATCCGCGGTCACCGTCGGACTTATATCGGCTCGATGCCGGGTAAGGTCATTCAGTCGATGAAGAAGGTTAAAACCAGCAATCCGCTGATGTTGCTCGATGAGATCGATAAACTTGGCGCCGACTATCGCGGCGATCCTTCCTCGGCTTTGCTTGAGGTTCTCGACCCCGAACAAAATAATAGCTTCAATGATCATTACCTCGAAGTCGATTACGACCTCTCGAATGTGATGTTCGTGACAACAGCGAATTCGCTCAATATCCCTGGGCCGCTCTTGGACCGTATGGAGGTTATCCGCATTGCCGGTTACACCGAGGACGAAAAAATTGAGATCGCGAAGCAGCACCTCTTGCCGCAAGCTGTCGAAGAGCATGGTCTGCGGGCAGGTGAGTTTGAGCTGGCAGATGAGGTATTGCGCGATATCATCCGCTATTATACCCGCGAGGCTGGGGTGCGGAACTTGAAGCGCGAAATTGCTAATTTGGCGCGGAAAGCTGTCACCGAGATCGTTCGTGGTCAAGGCCAAACGGTGTCCGTGACGCCTGCGAACCTGTCGGATTACCTTGGGGTACGGCGGCATCGTTTCGGCTTAGCCGAAAGCGATGATCAGGTCGGGGTTGTGACGGGTCTGGCGTGGACGGAAGTGGGCGGCGAGTTGCTGACCATTGAAGGTGTGATGTTGCCAGGTAAGGGGCGCATGACAACCACGGGTAAACTCGGCGATGTTATGAAAGAATCAATCAACGCCGCCTCATCTTATGTGCGATCCAGAAGCACTGTTTTTGGCATTGAACCGCCACTTTTTGAACGAAAAGACATTCACGTTCATGTGCCGGAAGGGGCGACGCCAAAAGACGGCCCGTCAGCGGGGACGGCCATGGCAACGGCGATCGTGTCGGTGATGACGGGCATTCCG
>JAYODZ010000166.1:0-780 GCA_038106515.1 Rhodobiaceae bacterium | reverse complement strand
AAATCGCTATGACAGGCGAGGTGACCTTGCGTGGCCGTGTGTTGCCGATTGGTGGATTGAAAGAAAAGCTATTGGCGGCTTTGCGCGGCGGAATTTCTAAGGTGTTGATTCCAAAGGAGAATGAGAAGGATCTTGTTGATATCCCCGATAATATAAAGGATGGCCTCGAGATCATTCCGGTGGAAAGCATGGACGAGGTTTTGAAGCATGCGCTGACTGCGATGCCGACGGCAATCGACTGGGATGAGGAGGCTTATAATGCGTCCAAGGCGGCGCAACAGGCAGAAAGCGCCTCGGTGGTCCCACATTAGGATCTCAAAAAACCGCAGAAATCCGCTTTTTTCTTTTGACCGCCTGTCGAATCGGCGCATAGGGTTAGCATTGTGGATAGATTGTCTATGAGAGGAAGCCATGAATAAACAGGATTTGGTAAACAAAGTTGCAGACGACACGGGTCTTTCAAAAGCAGATGCTGCTCGTGCCGTTGACAGTGTATTTGACTCGATCACAGCACAGCTCGCTTCTGGCGGCGATGTGCGCTTGGTTGGTTTTGGCACCTTTGCCGTTGCCCGTCGTAAAGCGACAACAGGTCGTAACCCACGTACGGGTGAAACCATTCAGATCGCGGCTTCGAATGCGGCAAAATTTAAAGCCGGTAAGGCTCTGAAAGACGCGTTGAACTAAACCGAGATCTTTCGATTTAAAAAAGCGCCGGCCCATTTTATTGGGTCGGCGTTTTCTTTTGCATTTTTTTTGCCGTTGCACTATACACGCGGTCAA
>JAYODZ010000165.1:0-3105 GCA_038106515.1 Rhodobiaceae bacterium | reverse complement strand
CTATACGCCTATCCACCCACAACCTATCTCAAAGATATGCACAGACTTGATCTCGCCGAGTTTGAATATGGGCCGCCTCCCAACAGAATCGCAGCAGAATAAGGCGTCCTGTTTTATGTGTTGCGTTTTCAGTAGGGAGTATGGGTTATTTCATCGACACAAAAAAATGCCGATCATCGTTACGTCAATGATCTGAGACGCCTTGAATATTCGCAAGGTCAGTCGCGTGCCGTTTTGGCCTCTTTTTTACCCCTTGCCGTAGCCGCGATCTTTTTGGCAATCGTCGCTTTTGTCGTTGGGAACTTTATTTCCGACGCTCACAGCAACACGCTTATCCTTGTGGTTGCGGCCATTATTGGCGGCTATATGGCGCTCAATATTGGCGCCAATGATGTCGCCAACAATATGGGACCGGCTGTTGGTGGCAAGGTCATTACCGTCTTAACCGCAGTATTAATCGCCGCCGTGTTTGAAAGCGCTGGTGCTTTATTGGCTGGCGGCGATGTCGTGCAAACTGTGGCCAAAGGCATTATTGTGCCGGGTGAAAATCTTGGCGTCGTAAATTTTCGCCTGCTAATGTTGAGTGCGCTTTTTGCCGCCGCATTATGGATTAATTTAGCGACCTATCTTAATGCGCCGGTATCAACAACGCATTCTATTGTTGGCGGTGTTCTAGGCGCCGGCATCGCAGCCAGCGGCGTAGCCGCAGTCAATTGGTCCATGATGAACTCAATCGCCGCCAGCTGGGTAATTTCGCCAGCACTCGGCGCGCTCATCGCTGGGACGCTGTTGCTTGCTATTAAGTCGTTGATTATCAACGCGCCAGACCGTTTACAGGGCGCGAGACGCTGGATGCCGGTTCTCTACGCTCTTATGGCCGCCGCCTTTGCCGCTTATATGGCCACCAAGGGTATCAAGCGCCTCATCAAGCTCGACATTAATGCTATTATCGTCATTTCTATTATCGCTGGCTTTGTAACTTTCCTCCTCGCAAAGCCTTTTCTTGCGCGCCGCATTGCGCGTTTGAACAAAACCAAAAAAGACATTTACCGCCTGTTCAATCTGCCCTTGATCATTGGTGTGGCTTTGCTCTCATTCGCCCATGGCGCCAATGATGTTGCCAATGCGATAGGCCCCTTGGCTGCCATCGTATCAACACTCGAAGTCGACGCTGGCATCGCCAGCAAAGCACCAGTGCCGCTTTGGGTGATGACCGTCGGCGCGCTTGGTATTTCGTTTGGCCTCTTGCTGTTTGGCCCGAGGCTCATTGGAACGGTAGGTGAAAAAATCACCCGCCTCAACGCACCACGCGCCTATTGCGTTGCCTTGTCATCGGCGATCACCGTCTTGCTGGCAACTTCACTCGCCCTGCCCGTTAGTTCAACCCACATCGCGATTGGCGCGATTTTCGGCGTCGGATTTCTGCGCGAGGTGCTAGAGAACCCAGACAAGCAAAAGCGTCGCCCGGGACATAAACTAAACCGCACGGCACAAGAAGCTTTTGACAGCATGGTTATACGGTCGCGGCGGCGCTTGGTGCGACGTCAGTTTGCTTATTCAATTGCCGCAGCCTGGATTATTACTGTGCCGGCGTCAGCTCTTTTGGCAGCCGGTCTTTATTACGCCCTGCAGCTTCTATAAGCCACGGCTGTAACGCCTTAAAACGGTTGAGCAGATCGAGAAAGTCATGTCGGTGGACAACATTGGCGGCATTATCGAGTAGCACCCAATGCCGCTCGCGCTTATCATCTTCGGGCCAAGTCTCATATTGTTCGGTAACCAATAAAGGATAATAAGTTACGGGGACGAATTTCACTTTCCCGTTTTCGCTCTTGCTAATCGGGATTGTAAAGGGGAACTGATCAATCAATTTACCCTTCACGCCCGCCTCTTCAAAGCCCTCGCGTTGCACTGCATCAAGCGGATCTTCACCTTTTCGCACATTGCCCTTGGGAAGTATCCAGCGCCCGCGCGCCATTGACGTTACGAATAAAATGGCGATCGCATTTTTTTGCGTCGCATAGGGAATAAGACCAACTTTCCGCACGCTACCCTCGACCATAGATATGGAGTTAGACTAATCGATTCGACTGTCTATCACCATGCCGAGGCTTGTCAGCATTGCGCGGTACGATTAGGCTAAGTTTAAAACAGGATAGGACAGAACGATGTCATTGGTTCAGTACGCCGTCAGCGACGGTATTTGCCGCCTCACCCTCAATAATCCAGAGCGGCGCAACGCACTGTCGAGCGCCATGATCGCTGAGCTACACGCCGCCATCGACCGCGCTTCGCAGGATAAAAACTGCCGCGTCGCTATTCTCAGCGCCACAGGTCATGTCTTCTCGGCAGGGCATGATCTTGCCGAAACGCGACGCGCCGATGGCGAGAGCGAAGCCGCCTGGAATGCCCGAATTGATCAACTTCTCGCTGATTGTGCCGAGATGATGAAGGCCATCATCCACGCGCCCAAACCCGTGATCGCTGAAATTGCCGGCATCGCCACCGCCGCCGGATGTCAGTTGGTTTCAGTCTGTGATCTTGCGGTTGCTGCCGAAGAGGCTCAGTTCTGCACACCGGGAGTGAATATCGGTATTTTTTGCACCACCCCCTTGGTCGGCATCGGACGCAATGTCAGTCGCAAACATGCCATGGAGATGGCGCTGACGGGTGACATGTTTTCGGCCACCGATGCTATGCGTTTCGGCCTCATTAATAAGGCCGTTCCGGCATCAGAGCTCGCCGCGGCGACACAGGCTATGGCGGCCAAAATTGCCGCTCGTTCGGCACAAGGGATCCGCGCCGGCAAGCAAGCTTTTTATCGTCAAATAGACATGGATCTCGACGCCGCCTTTGCCTATGCCAGCCAAGAAATGCGTTGCACCATCACCGCCAAGGGCGATGCCGAGGAAGGCGTTGCCGCCTTTCTCGAGAAACGCGCACCATCTTGGGGCGACGCTTAAGAGCAAAGCAACCGTAGATCGCGACGACGCACGGGACACCACCGCGCCAAACGCGATCACATATGCCATAGGCTTTGAAGGAGATACATCTATCAGAGCTGGTGCGGTCGAGAAGACTCGAACTTCCACGGGTGTTACCCCA
>JAYODZ010000164.1:0-3113 GCA_038106515.1 Rhodobiaceae bacterium | reverse complement strand
GTAAGACACTAGAACCTAAATCTAGCGCGTCTACCAATTCCGCCACGCCCGCTCTGGTTTAAGCGATTGATCCTTAAAATTTGATTAGCCTATAGCAGGCTCACGCTGCAAAAGCCATACCCAGTTGGATGGCAGAAAAATTTTCTAGCTATCATAGCCAGCGCCCGCACCCGCCTCTAGTTAACCTTCGTTTCCGCCTCTCGGCCAGTCGCAATGCACGATAAATGCGTTCCATCGGTCTCGAAAACCGTAATCGAGCAATTATCGGGCTGAAAGCCGACCACGCGGTTATGTCCTGTGGCGGCACCATGCGCGACATTAATCGCGATGAAATGCGACACCATGACAATATCGGTCGTAATTTGTTGTGTCAGCAACGACAAAATACCTTCGCGCCACGCCGGAAAATCCGTTCCTGCACTCTCGGGATCGCGTTCAAGGCTCGGCCAATCGCCGCCCATAACGCGGCGAAGCCACTCGACCCGCAGCGATAAATCGCGCGTCGGCGATGGCAACTCCCGCAATCGCGGCTCGATGCGCGGATGCGTCTGCCAAGCCTGCGCCAGCGGCGCGGCCGTTTCCTGACAGCGACGCAGGGGACTTGTCAAGATTGGCAGCGCCCCGCCAACCATATCTTGCACCGCTTCGACCATAGCGATGGCTTGGTCGCGCCCCGTTGCGTCCAATGGCGGGTCGGCGTCTTGTCCCCAGCCCGCGGCCGCCTTGCCGTGGCGGATCATGTAAATACGTCGTGTCGTCATGATCTAAGCTTCTGGCGTGAAGTAATTCACCGCACCGGCCACGACATGGCCTTTTTTACCTAGGAACTCGTCGCGCAACATGGCATCGAGCACCCCGTTTTCATCAGCGACATGCGCCACGAACCGCGCTTGGCTGGCCTCAAGTGTACCTATAACCAAGCCAGCCCGAGGCTTACCGGCGGGGTGAATGACACTGTAAGTGTCAATCCGAGCCGCCCCATTCGGCGCCACGTCGACACTGCGTTTCGGCAGGTCATCGATCCGCTTTTGCACTGCTTTGCTGGTTGGCGATGACCATGCTTGCGTCGGCGCCGCCGTCGAATACAAGCCGATCGAATGTTTCGTCAGGTACCAGCCATTACCCGTACACAGGCCTTTACGCCCTGGCGCGGCCCGCAGTTTTTGCATCATCGTGGCGACGGACAGCAAGGTGTAACAATTGCCAGCGCCGCCGAAATACGGCAAGCCGCCCGTAACCGTGAGACCGCGCGGATCTTGTTCCGATAGCCCCATCTCACGACAGGCAACCTCGACGGCAACGGGAAAACACGAATAGAGATCAAAAAAGTCGATTTCATCGACTGTCCAACCCGCCATGGCGAGCGCTGCCTCGGTCATATAGTTTATCGCGTAAGAGCGATGCAAATCTTGCCGCTCCGAAACATGCCATGTCTCATTTGCATCGGCGCATCCATGCAAGAACACCCATAAAGCGGGGTCAATGCCCATTTCGCGCGCCTTGCCGACCGAGGTCAAAATCACCGCTGCAGCTTGATCAACCTGAATGACCGAGTTCAAATATTTTGGATAAGGATACCCGACCCAGCGATTCTGATCTGAAACAGTAATCAGCTCCTCGGCGCTACGGGCAACTGGAAACCAGCTCATCGGGTGTTGCGCCGCCACTTGCGTAAAGCGCTCCATCAACGCCCCCATACTCTGAGCATGGCTAGCAACATCGCGGCCGAGCGCGCCGCGCAAAGCGTTTTCGAGAAGCGGATAGGTGTTTACGGGAAACGACATGCCATGCGCCTGTTCGGCCTGTGACACGCCGCCCTTATCTAGCCCGTACCCCGTGCAATCCCCATCGGGTGCATCATTCCAATCTGATTTGTCGACGCCCGTCGCAACCGCCCGCATGACACTCGCTAGCCCCTCGCCGCCAACTAACAACACCGTCTCGACCTCACCAGCATGGATGCGCTCGGCCATATCATTGATCATAAATTGTGGCGTGTTACCGCCCGTCGGGGCGTAGAAGCAGTGCCGCGGGGTAAATCCCAATCGATTGGCCACACTGCGACCAGGGTTCGGGTATTGTCCGAAAGGTAGACCACGTGCCTCGGGCGAGTCGGTAATAAAGCGCAAGCCAGCAACAGCGTCGATATGCGCCGTCAGCCCCTGCCCAAGCCCCGTGTCCAGCATGGCGTTTTGCGCGGCGACCACCAATAAATCGAGCGGTGAGTTCGCTTTGCTCAGATCTTTTTCCTTTTGCATCACCATACCAGCACCGACCAATATCGGCGTATTTTGATCTACATTCTCGTGCACGCTGCGCTCCCTAAGTTGTTAGGCTGCCCACCACCATTTTTGATGAGCCAGATCGTTATTGGTTTAAATTCCGAATCCAACAAACACAAGAACTGTATTTGCTTAATTTTTAATCAATATGGTTAAATATTAGGCACGAGCTTCCGTTTGAGCCTATATTTGCGAGCTTCACAAATAAGATCAGGCTTGGAGAGAGCCGCAACAGCTTTGACTCCGCTGCCTAAAATAACTTCCCTGCCCCATAAGCACCCGAGCTTATTTAGTTTAGGAGTTGGCACAGTCCCTGTATCTAATGAGCTGACAATGGTCGGTCGAGGCGTGTGATGTTTAAAGACCTTTCGGACTTAAATAGTTTCTGTGACGACCTGGCTCATTGTTTGTATGGAGGTAGAAACTCATGAAAAAAATAGAGGCCATAATCAAGCCTTTTAAATTGGATGAGGTCAAGGATGCTCTCCAAGAAGCTGGCCTTCAGGGCATTACTGTTCTGGAAGCCAAGGGATTTGGGCGGCAAAAAGGCCATACCGAGTTATATCGGGGTGCCGAGTATGTTGTCGACTTCCTACCTAAGGTGAAGCTCGAGCTGGTGGTGACGGACGATATGGTTGACAAGGCCATTGAAGCCATTCAGTCATCGGCGCAAACGGGGCGGATTGGCGATGGTAAGATTTTCGTTTCGGCGATTGATCAAGCTATTCGTATTCGTACCGGTGAAACGGGCGACGACGCCATCTAATTAAATTTTATTGTTTTAACTGGAGAAAATTATGTCAGACGCTTCTTCAATTCTGAAAAAAATCA
>JAYODZ010000163.1:0-3226 GCA_038106515.1 Rhodobiaceae bacterium | reverse complement strand
CCGGAGCTACGACGGCGCCCATGCCAGTGACCGCGAGAACGGTCGCCAAGGACGCGCCGGCGTAGCCGCCAAACAAAACAGCCATCGCGCCGCCAGCAGCAGCACCAATAAAAATAGCGGGCGAAAAGACGCCGCCGAACAGCCCCAGCCCCAAACACAAGGCGGTTGCCAAAAGTTTGACGACCACCAAAAGCGCGAGATAAGAAGCTTCGCCCTCACCAGAGAGAATACCGCGCACCGTATCGCTACCGAGACCAAGAATTTCGGGCACAAAGACACCCAAACTGCCAACCAAAACAGCCCCTAGCAAAGCTGACTGCATCACCGAAAGCCCAGAAGCAGCATTTCTGCGGGTCACATAGCGGATCAGAAACATAAAGCTGACGGCGACCAGACCAAAAATGGGTCCTGTCAAAAAGGCCGGCGGCAACATCGTCACCAAATCTATCTCGGGGGCGGATATCCGAATGAGATAGCGATCACCGAAAATGATTTGGCTGGCGGCCGCGGCGGTAAAGCTCGCAATGGTAATCGGCGCCACGGCCCGCACCGAAAAATGGCGAATAATCGCTTCCAGCGCGAAAACAACGCCTGCAAGTGGTGCATTGAAGCCGGCCGCAATAGCACCAGCAACACCACAGCCAATAAAAATATCTGTGCTCATGGTGGATTTGGTGATTTGCCGAAAATAGCTTCCCATCGTGGCACCAAAATGTACCAAGGGGCCATATTGCCCAACCGAAGCGCCGCCACCCGCAGCAACGAAAGCTGCCAATGTCGAGCCAAGTCCGTATTTTACGTTCAGCTCATTATCGGTGCGGTGGGCCGCATAAATACTATCGGCCGGCCCAAAAAAGCGCGGCATGCTCAATTTTTTGCGCAAATAAACGATCGCCAAGGCAGCGATCACGAGAGATAGGACCGGCATCACATTATAACTCTGACCGCCCAGCGTGATCAGCGGCAACTCGACGCTCTCGCGGGCGCGCGTCAACCAGGCAATACCGACCACGAATAGATTGGACACTGCGGCCATGATCAAGCCGATTAGAAAACCAATAATAACGGTCATAAACAGATCTCGCATGACCCCCGACACTTGGTTTGTACGCTCCCCCATTTTCACCCCACTAAACTACATGCATGAATCGAAATTTACCTCGACACTTAGTTTGGCACAGCTTTTGCCTCAACGGCATAAAATTTGCAGTTTTAGGTCGTTGTAGTCAGAGAGGTTTGAAAGCAGGTAATGGCTGTTGATTACATAAGTGCGCTAAATGCTGGGTCTGGTTTGAATACCACTCAGATCGTCGACGCTTTGGTAGAGGCCGAAAAAGCCCCGCAACAAAGCGCCATCCAGAAAGACATCACCAAAAATGAGGTCTCGGTCTCGGCCTATGCGCAAATCAAATCCTCGATGGCGACATTGAACACGTCGCTCGGCGCTCTCGAAGGCGAAAATGGCTTTGTCGCAAGTTCTTCAACAAGCGATGTTACCGTCTCGGTCACTGACGCCAGCGACCTAACGGCAAACAGCTTTAACATTGACGTCGTCCAATTGGCGGACTTTCAAACCTCAGTGTTTTCCGGCTTTGCCTCGCGCGAAGATAATATCGGCGGCGGGACACTTAGCTTTGACCTTGGAGCCTGGAACGCGGGTACGGGCGTGTTTACGAGCCAAGGCGGCGACCCGATATCCATCACCATCGACCCTGAAGCTAGCTCGCTTAATGATATTGCCGCCGCGATTAACAGCGCTGGTGTCGCACTCAAGGCCAATGTGGTCAATAATGGCGACGACACCTATAGCCTGATGATCAAAGGAGCTACTGGCGAGGAAAATGGCTTCACGATTTCGGTGGTTGAAGACGCGGCAGGCGCAGGCCTGTCAGCCCTCGCCTCGACGACTTATGATGCCAGCGTCATCGTCCAGGCCGCAAAAAATGCCGTTTTCGATCTGGATGGAGTCACCATAGCGCGCACCAGCAACCGTATTACTGATCTGATTGATGGCTTACAGCTCGACCTCAACGCCGTCTCAACCAGCACTGGCACAATTGCGATCGCGCAAGATCGCGCTAGCGCCTATGACAAATTTACCAATTTTACGACGGCCCTGAATGCGGCAATTAATTTACTCAATGAATATAGCAAGCCTGGCGTTAACGGTTCCGACGCAGGCCCCTTGGCAGGGGATTCCAGCATTCGGGCGCTCAAGTCGCGGCTGGCCCAATTCACCACGACCGAGTTAGTGAATTATGATGGCTCGAGCTTCTTCTTGGCAAATTTCGGTTTGCAGACCGAGCGCACCGGCGCTTTGAGCCTTGATCAAACCAAGTTTAATTCTTTTTTCGATGCCAACCCGACGGCCTTCTCCGCTATATTCTCAAACGGCTTATTTGCTGCCACCGACGCTATTTACCCGCGCATGTCAGGCGATAATTTCACCGCCGGCACCTATACCATCGAAGCCACCGAGGCCACCTCAGGCCGCTTCACGGGTGTGACACCAACAACCGACTACGCCGCTTCGCCTCTAGTGATTTCCGATAGTAGCGTGCAACTCGATATCGCCCTCGATGGCGCAGCCGCTCAAACGATTACTCTGGCAACGGGTACCTATAATAGTCTCGCCGATGTCGCGACCCAGATACAAACGCAAATCGATAGCGTCTTCGGCGCTAGCACCTTGTCAGTATCGGCAGCGACGGGCGCACTGGTCTTTACCTCGGCGACAACAGGAGCCACCAGCGCTGTCGAGATTACTGATGTTTCGACCACGCTGAACGGATATTTTGGTATTAATAGCGGCGCATCAACCGACGGTGAACCCCGCAGCGTAACGGTCGACGACGTTGCAGCCGAGGCCTTTGGCACCAGCTGGCGCGTGACTGACGGTAATGCCAAAGGGCTTATTTTGGGGATCGATAGCTATCCGCTTTCGAGTTCTATCGTCGCGACGCGCAGTATGACGTCGATGATCTCGGGCTATCTTGACGATGTCCTTGCCTCGTCGGGCTTCATCTCGGCAAAGCTTGTGACCCTCAGCGATAATGTGGCCGAGAAACAAGCCGAGCTTCTCGATCTCGACGATAAGATGGAAAACCTTCGCGAGCGCTATATGAAACAATACGCCGCCATGGAGTCGATGGTATCCTCACTCAAGAAAACCGGCGATTATCTGACAAGTTTTATGGATAGCTGGTCGGCCAGCCTGAAAAAATAA
>JAYODZ010000162.1:0-3242 GCA_038106515.1 Rhodobiaceae bacterium | reverse complement strand
ATCTCCATGAAAATATTACCCCCACCTTCAAACGAAATATTACCGTAGAGATGTGGCGGCGAACGGGTAAAGGCCAACCAGTCCTCGGTGAAGGATTTGACCTTCCCAGCCTTATTTGAGAAATGATATGGCTCTTGCGTATCGAGAGCGCCGCAATTTGGGTTCACGCAGCGGCGCGATTTTGGATATTGCGCCGTGCCGCAAGCACTACACTCACCGCCGACGAAACCATAAAGGTCTTGCGATTTGTTATAGGCAACGGTCTGCGCCGTCCGATTGTCGCGTTCTGCCCGCATCCCCCAATCAAGGTCAATTCCGCCGGCGGCCGAGAGATATTTGAGATAATTCGTGCCAGGCTGAATATCGGCGACCTGCTGAACCAGAGATCGGCGCGCCTTATAAGCGGATAATTTTTTACCGACGCGGAGTAACACGGCATCGACGCCCTGCCCGAAGCCCGTCAGCATAATCCACTGCCCAGCTTCGGCCTTAGTTTCGAGAAGGTTCACCAGCATCATCAAGGGATGCGCTGCGCCGGTGTGCCCAATATTGTCGAATAAGGGATCGGCCAAAGCATCTTTGTTCAAGCCCAAGGCTTTGACCAAAGCGCGGGCGTGACTGGTATTGGGTGTCGCCAAAATAAAATGCGACAGATCGGCACCCTTCAGCCCCTGGCGCGCCAACAAAGGTAAAACCGCCTGCGGCACAAGCTTACTCACGCCCTCATCGCGCACCCAACGATCTTCAAAAACATAATCGGCGCCGGTGGCGGCCGTACGGTAGTGGTCAACCATATCGGCATGCACAGCTTCACAATCAACCAACTCGACAAGGCAGTCGTCGCTCCCGAGGCGAAGAGCGACGGCGCCGTCGCCTGAGAGCATTTCCATAACACTGGCGGGCTTGCAGGGACGTTTATCAGCCGCCGCAAGCAGAAGGTCGCCGGAACCTTGGCGGCAGGCAATCATGAGCGGGGCCAACGCAGCCCGCTGACCACCGGCAATATCATAGCTATGCACGCTCGGAGGTAAATTAAGCGCTGTCGCGACGACGGTCGCATTTTGCCGATCGAGAAACGGCGCCGTGGTCGAGGCAAAGCAAAATTGGCCTTGCGCGGCAAAGCCCGTGCTATCGCTCGCCAGATTACGGCAAGCGGCAACCGCCAAGGTGATCGCATCCTCGTCCCATTCGGCGTAGCGACGCGAGCCCCGCGCATAGGCCTTCAGCCCGCCTTGGGCCCAGCCCACAGCTTCAAATATGCTGGCACGCTGTAATGCCTGCATCGGCACATAAGCAGCAAATTCTGTAATTCCGTATGACGACATGCGCTCTCAATACCTTTTTCTGTCGGATTTAACAGTTCTACGCCTGCAACGGCTATCACAAACTAACCCTCTCGCCTATATTGCTTTACTGCTGTTTTTACTAGGTCGGAAATCGCGATCCCTTTGTTACCCGAGGAGTTTAACTTATGTCGCCCGTTCTCAACAATATCCGCGTTCTCGACATTGGACGCTATGTCGCTGGCCCTTATTGCGCATCGCTATTACACAGCCTCGGCGCGGAGGTCATCCGGATAGAACGGCCAGAGGGCGGCGAAGATCGTTTTATCTCGCCACTGGCAGTGCATGAGGATGGCACACCGATGGAAGGCGGGCTGTTTTATCAAACGGCATATGGCAAAAAATCAGTAACGCTCAATTTTGGACAAGCCGAAGGTCTCGAGATTTTGGCCAAACTCGTCGCCACCGCCGATATTATCGTTGCTAACCTACCGCCGCGAGCGTTGCAAAAAATTGGCCTTGATTGGCAAACCCTCTCAGCGCAACACCCCGGCATTATTTTGGTAACGCAAACCGGCTTTGGTCATGTTGGCCCCGACAGCAATAAGGGCGGCTTTGATGGCGTTGGCCAGGCTATGTCGGGCGCCATGTTCCTCACGGGTACGCCGACGCAGCCCGTGAAGGCAGGTGCTCCTTATGTCGATTACAGCACCGCCTGTCTGTCCGCTTTTGCTACGCTCGCCGCTTTGATGGAGCGGCAAAATACGGGCCGCGGACAGCATATTCAGACATCGCTTTTAGGCTCGGCGCTGGCGGTTATGAACGCGCATTTGATCGAACAATCGGTAACGCAGATCAATCGCATCGGTACGGGCAATCGCGTGCAAACCTCAGCACCCTCGGATGTTTTTGCAACCAGCGATGGCCATGTTTTGGTGCACACAGTTGGCAATAATCTCTTCAAACGCTGGGCCGAAATGGTCGGCAAGCCCGAATTGGCTGCCGATCCGCGTTTTCAATCCGACCAAATGCGGGGCGATCAGCGTGATGTTCTTTGCGAGATTATGGCCGCGTGGTGCGCCACAAAAACCACGGCTGAAGCCCTTGCGGCGCTGGAAAGCGGCGGCGTCCCAGCTGGCGCCGTTCTTTCTATCCAGCAGGCTCTCGATAACCCGCAAGCCCATGCGATGGGCTTATTTACCAATGTGCCAGTGGCCAACCAAGCCGGCCAACACGCACCCGTGATCGGCTTACCGGTAAGCTTTTCCGATATGGCGATTACCGCCCCGACGGCACCGCCAGCGCTGGGGGCCGATAACAAAGATATCTATGCTGAGATTGGTCTCGACGCCACTGCGCTGACTGACTTGCAAAAGCGCGGTATTATTTAAGCTCGTTTCACGAGGGTGATATTCTCAAAGCGGATTAAGGGATCACCTTGGTCGTCTTCAATACCGCTGATGAACGTAACTATCCCGCGCGACGGGTCGGATCCTGACGCACGCTTGTTAATCAGTTCGCTGGTGGCGCGGATATGCATGTCGGCTTTCAAGGCTTTGAACCATTGAACATTTTGCCAAGCCACGCCGCAGATAAAGTCAATATCACCGCAAATCTCGTGATCCAAACGACGCCATAAGGCTAGTCCATAAATGCCACTGGCCGTCACTTCGCCAAAGATGGAATTTTGCGCCGCCGTCTCATCGGCATGAAACCATTGCGGATCATAGGTTTTAGCAAAGGCAATCATATCAGACCGATCGACGTGCATCAGGCGTGAGGCCTGACGCTCGCCGATTTCAAGGTCGTCATAGCGCCGCATGTTTAAGCAAAAAGTTGCTCAGGCGCCTCGATAATTTCACGCAATGTGGCCATAAATCTGGCACCTGCGGCACCATCGATGGCGCGGTGATCGCACGACATCGAGATCGCGATCTGGCTTTCAAAATAAGCCTCACC
>JAYODZ010000021.1:17708-22136 GCA_038106515.1 Rhodobiaceae bacterium | reverse complement strand
AAATAGATTGAGAAGTGATGGCCGATTCGTATAGCGCACCCGACGAGAGGCAAGCGGAAATCGTCCGCCAGTATCAGGAAAGCGACGGCAAATCCAGCGCCCTGATTTCGCGGATGATGCGTAGCTATTTGCGCCCCTATATTGGGCTACTTTTAATCGGCGTTTTTACCAATATAGTTGTCGCCGCGACCTCGGGCGCCATGCCCTGGTTTATTCAACAGGCGATCGATAATGTCTTCGACGCGCCAGACAGCCCACTTCTGATCCTGATTCCGCTAGGCATTTTGGCAGCCTCGGCTATTCGGGCAGTGGCGACCTATGCCTCGAATGTCATTTTGAATTTTGTCGGGCAAAGCACCACGGCCAATCTACAAAAAGATTTATACAAAAAAATCGTGCGCGGCGATTTGGCCTTTATCTCTCAACTTCATACCGGCGCCTATATTTCTATTTTCATGACCGACACCATCCGTTTACGCGACACGGTTAACACGACTGTGATCGGGTTAGCGCGCCACTTGATTACGGTGGTCGCGCTAACCATTGTGATGTTTTACACCAATTGGTATTTGGCGATGGTCTACACCATTGTCGTCATTCCCGTTGGCTTGGTCCTGCTACGCTCGGTCGGACGACGGACACGCAAAGCCGCGCGACAAGGGTTGGAAGAAACCGGCGGCTTATCCACCACCGTGGCAGAGACCATGAGCGGGTTACGAGTCATCAAGGCCTATGGCCAAGAAGAGCAGTTGATCGCGCGGGCGGGGGACAACATTGATCAAATTTTGCGCTTCACCATGAAGGCATTTAAGGCGCGCGCGACATCCTCGCCGATCGTCGAAACGCTGAGCGGCATCGCCGTTGCCGCCATTATCTTTATTGGCGCAAAACAAAGTCAGGCGGGCCTTTTAACAACCGGTGAATTTATGGGCTTTATCACCGCTCTGCTGATGTCTTATGGGCCATTGCGATCGGTTGCAACGGTACAAACATCTTTGCAGGAAGGCGTCGCCGCGGCACAACGGATCTTTCACCTCGTCGACACCCCGATCCAAATCGAAGATCGACCCAATGCGACATCTGTCGTGCCCGAAAAAGGCGTTGTCCGCTTTGACAAAGTACGATTCCAATATCCGTCGCGCGAGGCACTCGCTGTTAACGATCTCGACTTCACGGTTGCCGCTGGCGAGACCATTGCGCTGGTCGGCCCCTCGGGTGCGGGCAAGTCGACCATACTCAATTTGATTTTGCGGTTCTTCGATGTTTCGGAAGGGTCAATCACCATTGACGGCACAGATATTCGTGACATGACCCTAGCTTCGCTTCGTCAGGCAACGGCGCTGGTGACGCAAGATCCGTTTTTGTTTGACGACAGCATCGCCGCCAATATCGCATTCGGCAGTCATACGGCCAGCCGCGAGGCCATCATCAATGCCGCCAAACAAGCCGCCGCCCATGACTTCATCGTCGACCTGCCAGATAACTATGACACCATGGTCGGCGAAGGTGGATTGCGACTGTCAGGCGGACAAAAGCAACGCCTCGCCATCGCCCGCGCGATCTTAAAAGATGCACCGATCCTTTTGCTCGACGAGGCCACCAGTGCCCTCGATACGGCGTCGGAAAAATTGGTGCAAGAATCGCTAACACGCTTGATGCAAGGACGGACAAGCTTCATCATTGCCCATCGTCTGTCGACGATTTTACACGCCGACCGAATTTTTGTGATGGATGAAGGCCGCATAGTCGAGATCGGCAATCACGACAGCCTTCTCGCCGCACGCGGCCTTTATGCCGATCTCTATCGGACGCAATTTGGTGGAGAAAGCGCCTAATGTTTTGGTACCAAGCACTGATCCGAGTGCTTGAGCCGCTCCTGGTTCTCTGGCTTTATTGGAGGCGATGGCGCGGCAAAGAGCATCGCACACGCTTCAAGGAGCGGTTCGGCCACGCCGGCTTTCCTCGTCCCGCGGGCACAGTGATTTGGGTACATGCCGCCAGCGTTGGTGAAACCAATTCCATCTTACCTCTAATTGAGCATTTGCGCCGTGCCGATCCCAGGTGGCATTTTCTAATCACCACGACGACGCAAACTTCAGCCAATCGCATTGCCCAATTATGCGAGCGCGGGGCCGACTGGCTGACGCATCAATTCGTACCGGTCGACCACCCGCGTTATGTCAAGCGCTTCCTTTCCCATTGGCGCCCGGCGGCAGCGCTATTTGTCGAGTCGGAATTATGGCCGAGCTTGATCGCGCAGACCCGAAAGCAAACCAAATTTATGGGGCTGGTCAATGCCCGATTGTCTCCCGCTAGCTTCGAGCGATGGTCGCGCAATCGCGAGCGGTTTCAGGCCATTTTGCATAAATTTGACCTCGTTCTCGCGCAAGATGAGGTCACCAATCAAAGGCTCCATGCGCTCGGCATTCCCGGCGTCATGATGTTGGGCAATTTAAAACTCGACACGCCAGCCCCCGCGGTCAACCCGCATCTACTCGAGCGCTGGGAAAATGCCATCGGCAAACGGGCAACGTGGTTATTTGCCAGCTCGCATCACGACGAAGAAGCACTGGCAATGCGGGTGCATCATCAATTGCGCGCGCATTATCCAGACCTACTGACCTTAATCGTACCGCGACACCCCGAGCGTTGCGCTGAGATTGTCAAATTGGGGATCCGACGCCAAGCCAAATATATCCGTCTGTCGGAGGAGAATTTGCCCGACAAGGCTACCGAATTTGTGATCGGCGACACAATCGGCGATATGGGGCTATTTTATCGTCTGGCGCCCTTATGCGTCATGGGGGGTACATTTATCCCCCATGGCGGACAAAACCCACTCGAAGCGGCGCGACTTAATAGTGCTGTTTTGCACGGGCCTTCAGTAGAAAATTTTAGCGAGATTTACACGGCCCTGCATGAATGCGGTGCGGCGGCGGCGACCACGCGCGACGCGCTCGGCCCAACCTTGTCGCATTATCTGCAAGACAGCTCCGCGCGCATTGCGATGGCGGAGGCCGCGCAAAACTACCTCGCGCAGCACATTGGAACGCGCGCCCGGGTAAGCCAGCAAATCACCACCTATTTCGAGCGCTTTGGGGTCGGCCATGACTGAGCCTGATTTTTGGTGGCGGCGCGGCGGCTTCAACCTCGGCAAAATTGTGAGCCAGCCCCTAGCTTGGCTATATCGGTCGGCGACACTGATCCGCCGCCTCGCGACACGCCCGCAACGCGCGCCAATCCCGATCATTTGCATTGGCAATCTAACTTTGGGTGGGGCGGGTAAAACACCGAGCGCTGACTATCTCGCGAGTATCCTTGCCAACGCTAGCGTGAAGCCAGCCATTCTCTCGCGCGGCTATGGTGGCAGCATCACGGCGGCGCAAAAAGTTGATCCAGCGCAGCACAGCGCTCGCTTAGTTGGTGATGAACCTGCCATGCTAGCGCAACGCCACGCGGTTTATGTCGGCGCTGATCGCTTGTCCTCGGCTCGTCTCGCCGCCGCCGATGGCTATGAGATCGGCATCAAAGATGATGGCCTACAAAACCCTAATCTCCATCACGATCTTAATATTCTTGTTTTGGACGGCCCGCGCGGCCTCGGAAATGGCAGCGTGTTTCCTTCTGGCCCATTGCGCGAGCCTTGGCGCAAAGCTATGCGCCGCATCGATATTATTGTGCTGATCGGAGCTGCTGCGCCGGACTTAGCACCTTTTTTGACGGCCTGTCGGTCAGCGCAGATCGCGATTGTGCCAGCCCAGCTCACGCCTGTCACGGCATCCCCAAAAGCTGTACACGCTTTTTGCGGCATCGCCAATCCGGAAAAATTTTACGCGACGTTGCGCGACGCCGGCTTCAGCTTGTTGTCGCAAACCAGCTTTCCCGACCACCATTTTTTAACCGAGAGCGAAGCGGCAATGCTCTTGCTCAAAGCACAAGGCGCACCGCTCATGACCACCGAGAAAGATGCGGTTCGGCTAGTCGGCCAAAGCGGCGCGCTGGGAAAACTCAAAGAGCTGACCGAGGTGTTAGCGGTTAAGCTGACGCCGGAGAGCGATCTCGCGGCACTTATTCTTGAGCGGCTACAGCATCTGCCATTGACGGTACCACCAGAGCAGGATTGAGCTGGCGACCGCGCCATTGCAACCGCCAGTCGAGATGCGCGCCTGTTGATCGACCCGTCGAGCCGACCTCGCCAATTTTTGCCCCCGCCTCGACCCGCATACCCGTCGTCACGGCTAATTTGCCCAGATGCATGTAAATCGAGGTGAGACCTTGACCGTGGTCGATAAAGACGAGACCACCCTCAAAATACATATCGCTCTCAGCTAAAGTGACGCGGCCAGGAGCAGCGGCCACACTATCCGTACCTGCAGGCGCCGCAATATCGATCCCGAAATGTGGCCGGCGCGCTTCGCCATTATAAAA
>JAYODZ010000021.1:8992-17698 GCA_038106515.1 Rhodobiaceae bacterium | reverse complement strand
GGCTACCATACTGCCCTGTGATAGTTCCCGTGAGTGGCCAGCGAAACCCTTCGGCAAAAGCGATATCGGCGGTAATGTTTTGACGCGCTTGTTTTTTTACCGCGACATCGCGCTTAATTTTCTCGAGCGCCTCAGGCGGCGGCGAAACATATTTCGGCGGTAGGCCATCAATGCGTTGAATGTCATAACTTTGCGGCGCAATCGCTAGCGCTAGATTGACGCTATCCTTGCCGTGCCGACGCGCAAAACGCAAGGAGGCTTGCTTGCCTTGGTCGCGATCAAAACCGATCACCGCCAGCCCATGATCGGCGGCGATCGGCTCGCCATCAAATTCAAGGCTTGTGTCGGGCTGCAATTCAACAACAACCAATCCACCTTGCGTCATTTGGCCATAAGCTGCCTTAACAAATTGTTGCGGAAAAATATCGCTAATCTCTGGCAAATGCGCGGGGCGCGCCTGTGCTCCCGACAGGTTTACAAAAAGACTGAACGCAGAAACTGCCAGCCCGGTTAAAAATCGCATGATCAGCTGCCTTGGCTTTGATAACGCTGAAAGGCTTGGTACGAGGCCTCCGCATCGCGGTAAGCTTCTTGTCGGTCGACGCTCCAATAACGCAAATCCTCAAGCGCAATCGGCTCGCCCGATATCGCACAAACGACATGCGTTCCGGGTCTGATGATCTCAAAATCACCATCTAAAAAGCGAATGACAGCCTCGGCTCCTGGTATTGCTTGGTTCATGGCCAAAGTTTAGAACAAATCACCTTGATCGTCATTGCTAGATTTCGACTTTCTGGCTTTTATCTTGGGTGTCACCTGTGGCAATGGCGCCGCATCGCTCGCTACCACATCAGCTAGGATTTTGTTTTCGCCAGCCATATGCACCGTCAATCGATCACCCGTCTGCGCTTGCTCGGGCCGGCGCAAGAGTTGCCCATCCGCCGTCGTCACGAGGGCAAAGCCGCGCGCCAAGATTTCTTCATGGCTCAGCAATCTTAATTGCCGCCCTAAGGCATCGAGGCTTTGGCGAAAGCGAGCCGTCGCCACTGACATGGCACGATGCAGACGACGATCCAGTTCGGTGCTTTGCCGCAACCAATGCATCGGGTCAAGCAATCGTGGCGACAAGCGCGTTTTAAAACTTGCCAAGATCGCCTGCTGATCGCGCAAATAGCGTTCGAGATTACGCGTCAAACGCTCGCTTATAAGATCCAGAGTCTGATTGGCAGAGGCCAAAATATCCAGCGGTCGCGGTAAGCCGCGCGCTAAACCATCGATACGGGAGCGGTTTTCCGTGATCCGCCGCGTCACCGCTTGTAACAACCGGCGCTCCAAGGTCATCACATGGGCTTGCAAGTCGGCGCGCACTGGCACCGCCATTTCGGCCGCCGCCGTCGGTGTCGGCGCGCGTTGATCGGCGGCAAAATCAATCAGCGTCGTATCGGTTTCGTGGCCGATCGCTGAGATCACCGGAATATCGGAGGCTGCCACTGCGCGTACCACGTTCTCTTCGTTAAACGCCCAAAGGTCCTCAACACTGCCGCCACCGCGCGCGACGATCAGAAGATCAGGACGCGGCAAGCCACCTGCTTGGCCCAGCGCATTAAAGCCAGCTATGGCGGCACTAACTTCGGCCGCGGCGCCTTCGCCTTGCACGCGCACCGGCCAGACCAAGACACGACGCGGAAAACGGTCTGCCAAACGGTGCAATATATCTCGGATGACGGCGCCAGAGGGGCTGGTCACAACCCCAATCACTTCAGGCAGATAAGGTAAAGGCTTTTTTGCCGACGCATCAAATAGCCCTTCAGCGGCCAGCGCTTTGCGCCGCGCTTCGAGAAGCGCCATCAGCGCACCCTCGCCCGCTGGTTCCATGCTTTGCACCACCAGCTGATAACGCGACTGGCCCGGAAAGGTGGTCAAATTACCCGTACAAATAACCTCAAGCCCTTGCTCTGGTTCAACGCCCAATCGCGCCGCCACAGCCTTCCAACAGACCGCCGCTAAAACGGCTTTGTCATCCTTGAGATCGAAATAAAGATGCCCCGAGGCTGGCCGCGCCACCCGCCCCAACTCGCCACGCACCCGCACATAACCGAATTGATCCTCGATTTGGCGTTTGACGGCGCCGGAAATTTCACTGACGGTGAACTCTTTAAGATTGCTGGTTTCGTCTTCCATTGGCCGCTAAATCTATAGGTTTGCTTTCTTGTGTATCAAACCAAGTGGCGGGGTGGACATCAGCGCCAGAGATGTATAATCAACCCTCGATCGGCGCCGCGCCGGTTCCTAGCGACTCGGTTCGGGTAGAGGATAAGCAATGACGGTACAAAAACTCAAGCTTTTGGTTTTAGGCGCGGGCGGGCGTGAGCATGCCTTGTGTTGGAAGCTGAGCCAAAGCCCGCTGCTCGAAAAGCTTTTTTGTGCCCCCGGCAATGGCGGCACGTCGAGGGTTGCTGAAAACATCGCGCTCAACCCTGACGATGGGGCAGCCGTGCTGGCGTTTTGCCAAAGCCAGGCCATTGACCTTGTTATTATTGGGCCCGAAGCCCCGTTGGTCGCTGGGGTTAGCGATATGTTACGCGATGCCGGTTTCGATGTTTTTGGCCCCAGCGCGGCCGCCGCCCAACTCGAAGGGTCGAAAGGCTTCACCAAGGATCTCTGCGCCGAAGCCAATATTCCAACCGCGGCCTATGGCCGATTTTCCGACTTAACCCAAGCACATGCCTATCTCGATACGCATCCCGCTCCCATCGTCATCAAAGCCGACGGCCTTGCGGCTGGCAAAGGCGTCATCATTGCCATGACCGAAACCGAAGCCCGCCAAGCGGTCGACGATATTTTGGGCGGCGCGTTTGGTGCTGCGGGCGCCGAATTAGTGATTGAAGAATTCATGACCGGTGAGGAAGCGAGCTTTTTCGTTCTCACAGATGGCGTCCATGCCTTGCCGCTGGCCACAGCACAAGACCATAAACGCGTTGGTGATGGCGATACCGGGCCCAATACGGGCGGCATGGGGGCTTATTCTCCGGCATCGGTGATGACCCCCGATCTCATTGCACAAACCTTGCGGGAGATTATTGCACCAACCCTGACGACCATGGCCGCCCGTGGCACGCCCTATGTGGGTGTGCTTTATGCCGGCTTAATGTTAACCGCCGCGGGGCCCAAATTGGTTGAATATAATGCCCGCTTTGGCGACCCCGAATGTCAAGTTTTAATGGCTCGGCTGGAGAGCGATCTGTTGCCAGCCTTGCTAGCGACCGCGCGCGGCGACCTCTCGCAGATCGATTTGGTCTGGCGTGACGAGATTGCTATTACCGTTGTGATGGCCAATCGGGGCTACCCGGGCGCTTATGAAAAAGGCAGTGTCATCAGTAACCTTGACGCCGCGGAGGCAGACGGCGCACATATCTTCCACGCTGGCACAGCATGCTCCGATAACATTTTTACCGCGACGGGTGGCCGGGTGCTAAACGTAACAGCCCACGGCGCAACGATTGCAGAAGCGCGCGACATCGCTTACCGTGCCGTGGATAAAATTGACTGGCCTGAGGGCTTTTGCCGTCGTGACATTGGATGGCGCGAGCTGGACCGATCAAAACCGAAATAATGCCAACAGGCATAAAGCCGAGCGACAGGAGGTAACGATGTCGGATGAGGGTGCAGAAAAATTTGGTGGAACCAAGCCTGTCGAAGATCGGCATAAGTTCGATACCGCCAAGCTCGAAGCTTATATGCATGCGCATGTCGAGGGGTTCGAAGGCCCGCTCGAAGTGCATCAGTTCAAAGGTGGCCAGTCGAACCCGACCTATCAGCTGATCACGCCGAAAAAAAAATATGTTCTGCGGCGCAAGCCACCTGGCAAGTTGCTGCCCTCAGCGCACGCCGTCGACCGCGAATATCGCATCATCAGCGCGCTTTATAGTGTCGATTATCCCGTCGCACGGCCCTATTGCCTGTGCGAGGATGATGATGTCATCGGCACCATGTTCTACATTATGGAAATGGTCGAGGGACGGATTTTATGGGATCCCCGCCTCCCCGAGGTGCCGCGCGAGGGCCGTCGGGCAATTTTCGAAGCTAAAATCGAGACCTTGGCGCGTTTGCATAAGATTGACTATGCGGCTTTAGGGTTGGAAGATTTTGGTAAGCCTGGCAATTATTTTGCGCGGCAAATCTCGCGTTGGAGCAAGCAATATGTTGCGTCCGAAACGCAAACGATTGACAGCATGAACAAACTTATGGATTGGTTGCCCGCCAATATTCCAGGCGTCGATGAAACCTCCATCGTGCATGGCGACTACCGCCTCGATAATATGGTGCTACATGCCAGCGAGCCGCGTGTGCTCGCCGTTCTCGATTGGGAGTTGTCGACTTTGGGTCATCCGCTCGGCGATTTTACTTATCACCTAATGCAGTGGTTTATGCCCGCCGAGGGCGCCTCGACGACGAGCCTGATCGACAGCGACTTTGACGCACTTAATATCCCGACTGCGGCGGAGTATACAGCGCTCTATTGCCAACATACGGGGCGCGATAGCATTGAAAATATGGATTTTTACATCGCCTATAACATGTTCCGCTTGGCCGGCATTTTGCAGGGCATTGTCGGACGGGTGCGCGACGGTACGGCTTCAAATGCCCATGCCGCCGCCATGGAAGATCGCGTTAAGCCGCTGTCTGACGTCGGCTGGGTGTTCGCACAACGCGCCGGCGCGGTTTAACAAGCCAGACTTAAAATCGATATTTGCGTGTCGCCATAGAGGCGTTGATCGTCGCAAACCAGTTGCGGCGGCACCTCGAATATGGCGCGACGGCTCTCCTCTATG
This sequence comes from Rhodobiaceae bacterium, assembly GCA_038106515.1. Lineage (GTDB taxonomy): Bacteria > Pseudomonadota > Alphaproteobacteria > RS24 > RS24 > JAYODZ01. The sequence goes on along the minus strand of JAYODZ010000021.1, from coordinate 12,866 downwards.
ATCACCAGTGCCGCAGGCGCCAACCACTGTCCGGTCACAAGATCGTCCAAAACAGGCGTCACCAGCCCCTTGTCATAGGGCGGATCCATAAACACCAAATCAAAAGCTGCGCCCAGATTGCTGGGCCGCGCGCCGAGGTGGCGCGCATCTCGGCGATAAATTTTGCTTTGCCCCTCAAGTGCGAGGGCGGTGACATTATCTCGAATGGTGCCGCGTGCCGTGGCATCGGTTTCTATAAAAACAGAAAAAGCGGCGCCGCGTGACAAAGCTTCCAAGCCCAAAGCTCCGCTACCCGCAAAAATATCAAGCACCCGTCTGCCCTGCCAAAAATCAGAGTGCCGCGAGGTAAGGATCGAGAACAGGGCTTCGCGGGTTCGATCGCTGGTCGGGCGCGTACCGCGATGCGCCGGCGCCTGCAACACCCGTCCGCGATAAGCGCCGCCGATAATGCGCATTATTTGGGGTCTCCGGTGCGGCGGCCCGTATTTTTCCGCCTTTGCCGCCCTGTCTCATTGGGTAAGCTGTCGCTGGCAAAGTCGGCCCAGCGCGCACCCAATTGTTGCCGCAAGATCCGCCGCGGCACTTCCTCAACACCGCCGCTCTCAAGATTGCCGAGTTGAAAGGGCCCGAAAGAAACACGAATCAAGCGGTTAACCTGTAGCCCCGTATACTCAAGCGCTTTCTTGACCTCACGGTTTTTACCCTCACGCAGGCTGACATTCAGCCACGCGTTACCGCCTTGCTGGCGTTCGAACTGCGCGTCAATGCCGCGGTAACGAATGCCATCAATCTCCACGCCGCGTTTTAAGTCGGCGAGTTTTTGTTGATCGGGCTGGCCGAAGGCACGGGCACGATAGCGCCGCATCCAGCCCGTTTCGGGTAATTCCAAATAGCGCTTCAACCCGCCATCATTGGTCAACAATAACAGCCCCTCGGTATTAATATCCAATCGTCCAATGGTCAGAACCCGCGGCAAAGAAGCCGGCAGACGATCGAAAATCGTCGGCCGCCCCTGCGGGTCACGGCTGGTGGTAACGCAGCCTATTGGCTTGTGAAACCGCCACAGGCGTGGTGGATCTGGTGGCACCAAAGGCTTGCCGTCAACTTTAATATCTTGCGACGGGGTCACCACAAAAGCCGGGGTCGATAGTTTTTGGCCATCGACGCTGACGCGGCCAGCCTCAATCCATTTCTCGGCTTCGCGCCGCGAACATAAGCCAGAGCGGGCAATCACTTTCGCTATGCGCTCGCCGCGCGCGCCTTCGTTTCCTAAATCCTTCATGCGATCGGTGTAGCACACGAGACGCGCCGCGCCATAGCTTGTTTTGTGCCGCGCGAGCCGTTAAGAGGTTTTTATGGATTTTATGTCACGCGCTCTCGAACAAGCCGTCGCCGCCGCAGAAGCTGGCGAAGTACCAGTCGGCGCCGTTTTGGTGAACCCAAAGGGCGAAGTTATAGCCAGCGCCGGCAATCAAATGCGGCGTCTCAATGATCCGACGGCGCATGCGGAAATACTGGTTATTCGCCAGGCGGCAGAGATTTTGGCGAGCGAACGCCTGCTCGACTGTGATCTCTATGTAACGCTTGAGCCCTGTACCATGTGCGCAGGCGCCATTTCCCATGCTCGCATCAGACGGCTTTATTATGGCGCCAGCGACCCCAAAACGGGGGCTGTCGACAGCGGCGTTCAGTTTTTTGATCGCCCCTCCTGCCACCATCGCCCAGAAGTTTATGGTGGCATCGGCGAAACCCAAAGCAGCAAGTTGTTACGAGATTTTTTCGAGATGCGGCGAAATAACCAAAAAATTTAATGCACAAGCACGAAAGACTTTGCTTTAATCACGCGATAGCCATTCAGGCAGGTAAGGGGAAAACATGATTTTTGAACATAATGAACGCACTAAAGAAATGATCGCCCGCGTGGAAGCCTTCATGGACGCTCACATTTATCCCAACGAGGCGACCTATGCCGCGCAGATGGAAGCCTTTGGCTCCAACCGCTGGCAAGTGCCACAAATCCTCGAGGATTTGAAAGCCAAAGCGAAAGCAGAAGGCTTGTGGAATATGTTTCTACCCGAGAGCGATCGCGGCTTTGGTCTGAGTAACGTGGAATATGCCGCTCTGTGCGAAATTATGGGTCGTGTTGGCTGGGCATCGGAAGTGTTCAACTGCTCGGCACCCGATACAGGCAATATGGAGGTCCTCGAGCGCTATGGTAGCGAAGAGCACAAGAAACAGTGGCTCGAGCCTCTACTCGACGGCAAAATCCGCTCCGCCTTTTTGATGACCGAGCCAGCCGTTGCCTCATCGGATGCGACCAATATCGAAACCCGCATCGAAGCCGATGGCGACGATTACGTCATTAATGGTCGTAAATGGTGGTCTTCAGGGGTTGGTGATCCGCGTTGCAAAATTGCCATTGTGATGGGGAAGACCGATCCAACGGCGGCGCCGCACCAGCAACAGTCGCAAATCCTTGTACCGCTCGACCATCCCGGTATCGAGATTGTTCGCATGTTACCTGTCTTCGGATATGACGACGCGCCGCATGGCCACGCCGAAGTTATCCTGAAGGATGTTCGCGTGCCAAAAAGCAACCTCATTCTCGGCGAAGGTCGCGGCTTTGAAATCGCGCAAGGACGCCTTGGCCCAGGCCGAATCCACCACTGCATGCGGACCATTGGTGTCGCTGAGCGCGCGTTGGAAGCCATGTGCAAACGTCTGATCAGCCGTACCGCTTTTGGCAAACGCATCTCCGACCACAGCGTCTGGGAGCAACGCATTGCCGAAGCCCGCACCAATATCGAAATGAGCCGCCTGCTAACATTGAAAGCGGCTTATATGATGGACACGGTTGGTAATAAAGTGGCGAAAAGCGAAATCGCTCAAATTAAAGTCGCCGGGCCGCGCATCGCCTTGGCCATTATCGACGATGCCATTCAGGCGCATGGCGCCGGCGGCGTCACCACTGATTTCGGTTTAGCAAAAATGTATGCCGGCATTCGGACCTTGCGGATTGCCGATGGACCCGATGAAGTTCACAACCGCACCATCGCCCGCCTCGAGATGAAAAAATATCTCGACGAAGCGCAGGCCGATATGAAAACACTGGATGTCCCGCGTAGCTAAGCCGCAGCATCCACAAAAATAAAAGGCGCCCCTAGCGGGCGCCTTTTTTATCGGCGGCCAAATAATTTCTCAATATCTGCCCGCGCCAGCTTGATGTAAGTCGGGCGTCCATGGTTGCATTGTCCCGAATGCGGCGTCGCTTCCATTTCGCGCAACAGCGCGTTCATCTCGGTCGCACTCAGGCGTCGGCCAGCGCGCACCGATCCATGACACGCCATGCGGCTACAGACATCCTCGAGCTTTTCTTTCAAGGCGTGGCCTTGTCCTAGCGCCTCTATCTCGTCGGCCAAATCGCGCAACAGGCCGGCAGCGTCGGCGTCCCCCAAAAGAGCTGGCACTTCGCGGATCATCACCGCCAGGCGTCCTGCCCGCTCGGTACCAAAGGCTTCGATAACAAGCCCAAGCTCGGCCAACTCGTCGGCCCGTTCCAACACCGCCGCTGCATGCATGCTCTCAAGCTCAACAATTTCGGGAATTAACAAGAGTTGACGTTTAACACCCGACGCCTGCATTTGGCTTTTCATACGTTCATAGACCAACCGCTCATGCGCCGCGTGTTGATCTACCACCACCAAACCGTCGGCGGTTTGCGCGATGATATAAGTCTCATGGATTTGTGCCCGCGCCGCCCCCAAAGGAAAATCAACTGTGTCTTCTTGGGGAGCAAAACCGGTTTCAACGCGGGCGCTGCGCTGCCATTGCGCGTCGGCGACATCCTCCTGCAAACCCGTCTCAAACAGACGCC
>JAYODZ010000021.1:0-8982 GCA_038106515.1 Rhodobiaceae bacterium | reverse complement strand
ACGATCATCGAGCGCACCAGACCTGGGTCGCGAAAACGCACCTCGCTTTTGGCCGGATGCACATTAACATCCAAATCTTGCTCCGGCACGTCCAGAAACAAAGCCAATGCTGGATGGCGATTGCCCGCCAAAAAGTCTTGATAGGCACCGCGCACCGCCCCCGTCAGCAATTTATCGCGAACCGGCCTGCCATTGACGACCAGGAATTGTTTCTGCGCAGTTGCTAAATTATAAGTTGGTACGGCGCAAAACCCCCACAAACGTAAGCCGTCGCGGACAGCTTCGACGGCGAGCGCATTCTCCTCAAAATCTCGACCCATGATCGACCCTAGGCGATCGAGCGTTGCCTGCGCACCGTGTTCGGCCGGATAATGAAACTGCTGCCGCCCATCACAAGTGAGGCGGAAGGCAATTTCGGGATGTGCCATGGCCAAGCGCTTGAGGCCATCAGCCACGGCTTGTTGTTCGGCACGATCGCTTTTTAAAAATTTCAGGCGCGCCGGCGTGGCATAAAACAGATCTTGAACCTCGACCCGTGTCCCGCGCCCACCCGAGGCCGGCGTAATGTCGCCAGCAACCCCGCCAAGAACGGAAATTTTATGGGCCGTGTCAGCTGCTTGGACTCGACTGATAATATTTAATTTGGCGACGGCACCAATTGACGGAAGCGCCTCGCCACGAAACCCAAGGGTTTTGATTTGAAACATATTATCGCCGCCATCCCCCTCGGGTAATTTCGAGGTGGCGTGGCGTTCAATGGCCAAGCCCAGCTCTTCGGGCGTCATACCACAGCCGTCGTCTTCAATCTGTATCAGGGTCTTGCCGCCCGCCACCAGCGTGACCTTGATATCATGCGCGCCAGCATCAATCGCATTTTCGACAAGCTCCTTAACCGCATTGGCAGGGCGCTCGATAACCTCGCCAGCGGCGATGCGATTTACGGTCTCATTTGAAAGGCGGCGGATTCGCGACATGACCCATTTTGGAAAGCTGACCGCAAAAGGTCAAATCAACTCTGCGGCGGTTTTGAAGTTCTTAACTGCTTTCCGCCGACTGGGTGAGATATTTCTGCGTTAATTGCTTGGCGTCCTCCACCCCTGGCTGGTCAAACGCATTGACGCCCAAAAGATCGGCCACCAAAATCGTTTCGATCATAAAATGCATCATCACATAGCCGATCGTATCCTCGTCACAATGCGGCAAACAAATATCCATAACGGGACGCTGACGCGCCGCTAAGCTGTTGATCGTCGCGCGCGCTTGCGCAGTAACAATATCGCCAATGGTGAAGGGTGCCAGCCAAGCACTGGGCGTGTCGGCGACGACATCGCCCGCCGATGGCCCGAGGCCAGTTTGGTCGAGATAGATAATTGTGTAAACTTTGTCATCCGGCCCATCGATAAATAATTGCAATTGGCTGTGTTGATCAACCGGCCCGACGGCATGGATCGGGGTCAGCCCCATGCCTTCCTTGCCGAGGCTCTCGGCCCATAATTGGCGAAACCACATGCCAAGTTTTGCCAGTCGGTCGCTATAAGTCATGATTACGCTTTGCCCGCGGCCCGCGCGTAAATGAGCCACATGCAGGGCAACGCGTTCGGTTAATGCGTGATGCGTTCCCGCCAAAAATTCGCCAGCACATCGATCTGCCGCGGCGGTAATTTTTGTGATCTCTAGCCCTGCCAAAGCGGCTGGCACCAAACCGACATTGCTCATCACAGCATAGCGTCCACCCAAGGCCTCCTCATGCGGCGCTAGTGGCAAAGCGTAGCGCGCGGCCAGCAGCCCAATGGTGCTGTCGGCCTCGCCAGTAATCACCGCCCCATGGGCCGCTATATCGATGGACTTCTCATTCAAATGATTGATCAGACTGGCAAATTGTACAACCGTTTCGCTGGTGCCGCCGGACTTGGAGATCACCAGAAAACCCGTATCTTGCCAGTCGCTCGACAGAATAAGTTGGGCGTAGCTTTGCGGATCGAGATTATCAGCAAAAACGAGATCACGCGCCGCATTGGATGCCAGCGCGCATAAGGCTTGCCCGCCCAAGCTCGAGCCGCCCGTCGCCAAAACAATAACCCGCTTATAGGGCGACAAATGCGCCACGATCGGCTCGATATTTGCCGCGTCGTTGTACGTTTTAAAATGCGGCAAGAGATTATCGCGATAATGCGTCATCAGCCCATCAAGTCGCGATCGGCATGAGGCAAGATTATCTTGGAAGGACGATATTTCACCCTGTGCCTCGGCGTGCTCTTCACTTTTTGCATTTTCTTGGCTAAACAGCATATCTAACACCTGTTATTACTCCGTCGCGGAATGTGCTAGCCTAACACAGCTCGCCTGTTAGAAGAAGATTGTCTCATGTCGCAAACTGATATTATCGCCCATCGCCTGTTGCTGATCGCCGTGCTCTTGGGGATCATTATAGCCGTGCTGGCCAGCCAAAAGCCGCGAACCGTTGCCAAAAACGAGGACACGATTGCCGCGGTCAATGGCGTCTTGATCGCTAAGCTCGCAGCCGATGCCAATCGTGACGGCAGTATTACCGATGCCGAGCTGCAGCAGGCGATTGATCAGCAATTATTGGTACAAGAAGCGCAACGCACCGATTTGATCGCAGATGATATGATTGCGCAGCAAGCGCTCGAGGCGCGGCTTTTGGTGCGGCAAGCACAGCTTTTTGCCTTACTCCCAGTCGCCGAAGAAGAGCTTCAGAACTATTACGAGCTTAACAAGGATAAATTTGCAGCGGCGCAAGCCTTGCACATCGAGCTGTTATACCTGCCCTTGGCAGCAGCCGAAGCGCGCCAAACCGAGGAGGAAGAGGCGCTTTCCTTACTCGACACGGTGCGAGCGGCGTTAAAGGGCGGCATGGATTTTTCAACAGCGCAAAAACAATATGGGCAAACGACCACCTTTAATCTGCCGCGGCGTCTCGTTTTGGTCGAACGGCTGAAGGGGTTAATGCCACTCGGCCTGTTGCAAGTTGCGGTGCAATTGCAGGCGGGCACTATTACCGACGCCTTTCGCTTCGGCGAGGGGTGGTACTTCTTGAACATTGCTGAACGCCAGAACATGCCGACACCAAGCTATGACGACGTTGCCGATCAAGTGCGTAACATACTCGAACAAAAAGCGCTGCGTCAGACGCGCGCCCGCTTGTTGGCTAATTTACGCGACCGCGCCACGATTTTAAGCTTCGGAAATTAACATGCGTTGTTTAATCCTGCTGATCGGCCTGTTATGTCTGTCCGTGTCCACCGCACATGCCAAAAATGATTTACTGTCGCATTGGACGTGGACGGAGCAGATCATTGACGTCCATATCAGCCTGCCCGCCAATCTCACTGATCAGGAACGCCGCGAGCGATTGGCGGCTATCCGCGTCGAGCAACTCGATCGCGACTGTCCCGTAGCGCAAACTGACCTCGAGAAAAGCGCAGCGGCGCTGATGGTTCTCTCTTTCACCTGCCTCAATGCGCAAAGCCCGATTAAAATAACCGATGGCGGCATGATGCCGTCTGACAAACATCATCTGGTCGTCACACGGGGATTACAGTTACCCTTCAGCCAGCATGTTATCAGCCATAAATATCCATCCCTGCGCGTCGAGCGCAGCGACAATGGGGCTTTATCTATCAACCAGCCACGTATGGATAAATTTTTTGGTGGTTTGAAACTTGGGCGCGATGTCTTGTTCGCGTCCTTTCTCGGACTATTTGCTTTGGCGAGCTTACTGCTCACCTCACGCCACAGTGACCAAAAAACGCTGGCGCTGTTTGGCGTCGGTATGTTGCTCGGCTTCAGCAACCCTGCCCCTAGCCAATTGGCCTTGCCGGGCCTAGAGCTACTACTCGGTCTGCTCATCGCCTTGCGCGCCAGTTATCACATTCTCGGCCGGCAAGGTTTATGGCCGCTAGCGAGTGCCAGCGCCACCGGTCTTATCGTCTTGATCGCCCTAACAAGTGGCCATACAAGCCCACTCGACCTCGCCTTCTGGGGAGGCACGCTCTTATTTCTCGTCGCCTTGATCTTCGATACACCGCCGCACACGACTTCGCTTGCCGGTCTAGCAATTTTTATCGGCACCCTATTTGGTCTGATGTTTTTGAGCGCCTTGCAACAAAATCTAGACACCACTGCCATTGATCTCGCGGCATTGGCGGGTTTGATTCTGGCGACACTTGGTGGCTTCGTCGCACTATTTATCATCGTCAAATTGGGGCACGGCATTTTCAATGCGTTTCGCCCCGCTCGGGTCAATATCTATCGCGATGCGCTGAGTAGCTTTCTGGTTGGCTATGGCGCCTTCATAGCGGCGCTCGGCTATTTGGCGTTTCCGTAAATTTTAGTCAAGCCGGGGTGAGTTCGTGCGCGGCGACAATAATGCCATCGCTGTCGGCATATAACCAGTCGCCCGGAAAAACGCTCACGCCGGCGAAATGAATAGGAATGTCGCGGGTACCGCGGCCGCGTTTTTCGGATTTGCGGGGATGCACGGCCAAAGCCATAACCCCGACATTAGCCGCAGCCAATTCCTCACTATCGCGCACACAGCCGTAAATCACCACCCCGGCCCAGCCATTATCAGCTGCCAAGGTCGCCAGATTACCACCGAATAGCGCACACGCCGTCGAACCACCGCCATCGACAACCAAGACGCGTCCGTCGCCTGCCTGCTCAACGGCCTCGCGGACCAGACTATTATCCTCGAAGGCTTTCAGCGTAACCACGGGGCCATGAAACATGCGCCGCCCGCCGTAGTGTTGAAACACGGGCTTGGGGTAGCGCAATTGCGCATCATGGGCATCAGATAAGTCGGTAATGGCGTACATAGAAAAAAAGGGCCGAGTTAAACCCGGCCCCCGAAACAGTTTAAAACTGGTTCATTGTGTTGTCTTCACCAGCCGCCAACAAGGCGTTGTCGCCGGAGAAATATTCTTTGTGATCATCGCCGATGTTCGAGCCGGCCAAATCTTGGTGCTTGACCGAGGCTTGATCGCGGCGAATTTCTTGCCGTTGAATGTCGCGGACATAGGCCAACATGCCATCATCACCGAAATAGCCTTCCGACAGAACATCGGTTCCGAGTGCTGTTTCGTGATAAGTCGGCAAGGTGATCAGATGGTGGAAGATGCCAGCATCGCGGGCCGCATCTTTTTGGAAGCTCTGGATGTAGCGATCGGCTTGCACCGCGAGCTCGCTGTCATCAAACTTAACGTCCATCAGGCCGCGCGGTGTGCTGGCTGGATCAGGGTAAGCCGATACATCTTTGCCTGCCGATTTCCACTCAGCATAAACTTGCTCGCGGAAGGACAGCGTCCAGTTAAAGCTCGGTGAGTTGTTATAAACCAGCTTGGCGTTCGGAATGACTTCACGCACGCGGTTCACCATGCCCGAAATCTGCGCCACATTGGGACGCTCGGTCTCAATCCACAGCAGATCGGCACCATTTTCAAGGCTCGTGACACAGTCCAGCACGACACGATCTTCGCCGCTGCCATCTTTGAACGCAAACAGACCATTAGCCAGCCGCACAGGCTTAACCAACTGACCATTTTGCATAAAAGCCAGATCGCCATCGGTCAATGATGATGTGTCGCTGATCGGTTCAACTTTCAAGAAGTCGTTATACTTGCTCGCCAGATCGCCAGCCGAACGTGAGACCGGCACTTTCTGGGTCAGGCCAGCACCGAGCGAGTCCGTCCGAGCAACGATGACGCCATTTTCTACACCAAGTTCCATGAAGGCATAACGAACAGCATTAATCTTCGCCAAGAAGTCTTCATGCGGAACTGTTACTTTACCGTCCTGGTGACCGCACTGCTTCGCATCAGACACTTGGTTTTCGATTTGGATACAGCACGCACCAGCTTCGATCATTTTCTTCGCCAGCAGATAGGTCGCTTCTTCGTTACCAAAGCCAGCGTCAATATCCGCAATAATCGGCACAACATGAGATTCGAAATTATCGATTTTTGCCAACACGGCATCAACATCGCCGCCTTTTTTGCGAGCTTCGTCGAGCTCAACAAAAACATGGCGCAGTTCGCGCGCATCGGCTTGCTTCAAGAAGGTATAAATCTCGCCGATCAAGTTCGGAACAGTGGTTTTTTCGTGCATGCTTTGATCTGGCAACGGGCCAAAATCTGACCGCAACGCGGCAACCATCCAGCCGCTCAAATAAACATAGGACTTATTGACCGTTTTGCGGTGGCGCTTGACAGCCATCATCATTTGTTGCGCCGTGAAGCCGTGCCAGCAACCCAGCGATTGTGTGTAATCAGCGCTGCTGGCGTCGTACTCAGCCATGTCTTTGCGCATGATGTCGGCGGTGTAGCGGGCAATATCCAGCCCCGTTTTAAACCGGTTTTGCAACCGCATGCGAACAACATATTCAGCATTGATAGCATTCCATGGGGTGCCATTTTTAGCGATTTCTTTACGGACCGCTTCAACTTGTTGGGTGTAGCTTGTCATCTTCGACCTCTTGCATCTGGTTGGGAGATATGCGGGACACATACACAGAGCACAGAGTTTTGTCGAGTCCTGATTAAACCCTTGAAAATATTAAAGTAGAAAAATTTACACAAAACCAGTATTTGTTTGTATAATATGTAAACTTTGTAAAATTTTGGCTCTTCTTAAGAGCCTTAACCCTTTGAAGAAGCGATATTAATGGCAGAACATAAATCTCGGCTCGTAGAGCGAAAATTATTCGCAGGTGCGCGTATTCGGCGCTTGCGCCGCGAGCTTTCTCTAACCCAAGCGAGCATGGCCGACGCTCTGGGGATATCGACCAGCTATCTCAATCTCATCGAGCGTGACCAACGCCCGATATCCGCGCAAATTTTATTGCAGCTGGTTGAGGTGTTTGATATCGACCCACGTGGCTTGGCGGGAGATGAAGAGGCTCGGGCGCAAACCCAATTGCGGGAAGTCTTTTCCGACCCGATGTTTCGCGATTCGCCGATTGGTCGGGACGAGATGAAAGATATAGCTGCTGCCAGCCCCGCCGCTGTGGACGCCATCGCGCGTCTGTACCGCTCTTATCAAGAAGCCGCCTCCACCAAAACCATGCTCGCCGAACGCCTCGCCGATAGCGCAAGCGCCGAAAACCCGGATGCGCTTCTCGCCCTTGAGGAAGTCCGCGACTTCATCAACCAACAGGGCAATCATTTTACCTCGCTCGATAGTATGGCCGAACGCCTGCATGAAGAAGCGATAGCGCCTTTTGATGAACCCTATCTCGCCCTGCGCAATCGGCTCGAGAGCAAGCATCGCGTGGTCACGCGGGTTGTGCCGCATACCGTCATGGCAAATACGTTGCGACGCTATGATCGACACCGTCAGACCCTCTTTTTATCTGAAATGCTGGATCAGCCGGGACGCTCGTTTCAGCTGGCATACCAGATTGGTTATCTCGAGCAGATCGAAGAAATTGACAACATTATCCGCTCCTCGGGCCTGAAATCTGACAATGCACGCCTTGTAGCGCGGATTTCACTCGCTAATTATTTTGCCGCGGCGGTGTTAATGCCCTATGGCCCCACCCTGCAGACCGCCGAAGCAACACAATACGACATCACGCTACTGGGGCGGCGGTTTGGTACCAGCTTCGAGCAAGTCTGCCATCGGCTCACGACGTTGCAACGCCCTGGCGCACGCGGCATACCCTTCTTTTTGATCCGCGTCGATAACGCTGGAAATATCTCCAAACGTTTTTCGGCTGCAGGCTTTCATTTCGCGCGCTTTGGTGGCACCTGCCCGCGCTGGAATGTCCATGATGCGTTCCGAATTCCTGGAAAAATTTCGACCCAGATCATCCAGATGGAAGACGGCACACGCTATTTCTCCATCGCACGGACGGTCAGCCGCGACAATTCTGGCTTCGGCGTACCAGACAATCAATTTGCTGTCGCGCTCGGTTGCGACATTGTTCACGCAAGCCGCGTCACCTATTCGCGCGGCCTCGACTTAGCGCAAGAAACCGCCGATACGCCGATTGGCATAAATTGTCGTTTATGTGAGCGAGGCGATTGCAACCAGCGCGCCACGCCGTCGATTAATCGTGACCTGCGCCTCGATGAACATGTTCGCGGACTGTCACCCTTCGGCCTATAAGCGATAGCAAGAGCCGTCTGCAGGCTTGCCTGTGCGCCAGGTTTCAGATAGACCAATGACATGTCCAAGCGTGAGCAGAAAAAACAGAAATCATTCAAACCTAAGGCCCGTGTTGCGCGGGGCTTTCGCGATCTTGGGCGCGATGAGCTGGCGTTACAGCAAGGTATGATCGACAGCTTGGCCCGCGTCTATGCGCAATATGGTTTTGACCAGCTCGACACACCAGCTTTCGAATATGCCGACGCTCTCGGCAAATTTCTACCCGATGCCGACCGCCCTAATGAAGGCGTCTTCGCGCTCGAAGATGATGACGATCAGTGGTTGAGCTTGCGCTATGATCTAACGGCGCCGCTGGCGCGTTATGTGGCGGAGCATTATGACCATTTGCCGAAGCCGTTGCGGCGCTATCAGCATGGCTATGTCTTTCGCAATGAAAAGCCCGGCCCTGGGCGCTATCGCCAATTCATGCAGATGGATGCCGACACGGTCGGCGCAGCTAGCCCTGCTGCCGACGCTGAGATATGCATGATGGCAGCCGATTGCATGCTGGCGCTTGGCCTCGCGCGCGGCGATTTCAGCGTCCGGATTAACAGTCGCAAATTGCTCGATGCCACTCTACAAATAATCGGCCTGTCGCAGGACGATGAGAATTATGACAGCCGCCGCCTGACGATTTTGCGCGCCATGGACAAGCTCGATCGCCTCGGTATGGGTGGCGTGCGCGAGCTTTTGGGTGCCGGCCGGAAAGACGATAGCGGCGACTTCACCAAAGGCGCCGAATTACCGCCGTCAGCGATTGATACGATTTGCCAGTTCTTGAGTGCGCGACAAGCAACCCGGCAAGAAACATTGGCG
>JAYODZ010000020.1:0-22335 GCA_038106515.1 Rhodobiaceae bacterium | reverse complement strand
GCAATAGTCTCCGCTTCAAAATAATGCCGCACCAGCGACCAGACCGCCAAGCCAACGCGGATACGCTCTACATATTGGTCATTGACCGGCCGCCCCCGCTCTTCATATTCGACCGAAATCGATGGAAAGCGGTTCATTTGTTTCGCTGAAAAATGTAGTAAGGGACATAGACCTTCATCAGCCATCAAGTGGTCGAGCACATATTCTATCATGATAAGGTATCCTCATATCCGCCCAGTGTCGGTAGGATTTGCTCACATAGGCAGTTTAGGCGGCGATGGCGCATCTCGATGTCCTCGACAGCGCGGATCATGAGCGCGAGCTGATTGCGTCGAAATCGACCTCCCACCTGAATATCTGGACTAAAGCGAAGCTGTACGCGATAGCTGACGACGCTTTCTTCTGGGTTGGGACGAAAAACGGACGTGCCGCGCAAGGGCAAGACATCCAGCCAAACCTGCCCTACGCGCCGCCAATGCACCTGTTTTTGCCCAGCAGTGCGGTTGGCGATAGACGGCACCTCGTAAATAAATCGCTGACGGCGCATGATTACAGATGGATCTGCCGATGCGGCTGTAACAAGGTCATGACTTGCGGCGAAATAACGGCCGCCGAGGCATGCGCATTCCAATCATTGCTCTCATACCAATCCGCTGCCAACACCAGAACGGCATAACGCAAATCCTCGGGTACATCACTGCTACTGCCACCAAAGCCGACCTCAATATCAAAACTAAAGCCATATTGGCTCGCGCGTAATTGTGGCCAATCTCCCGACTTTGGCTGCACGCGCGCAGGCCGTTCCTCGCTGCTGACAAAATATTTATCGAGATCAAGCGCGACCGGCGTTTCGCCGAGGATCGTTATGCTTTTAAGCAGTTTGACCGGCCAATGCGAAAGCTTTACGACGCCTTGAAGTTGATAGGGAAAAACCTGGCTCCAGAGTTGCGTGATTAGCCGCAGGCCTGTTTGCGCCTCAACCATAAGACGCGCCGAGGCAATGAGAGCATGTAAGGCGGTATCCTCTTCTTCCTCAAGCCGTAAATAGGCTTTCAGCTCCGCGGTCGTAACCGGCTCGATGGCAGGGCGACGCTGAATAATACTGGCCATTATTACACCCCAGCGCGGATGAGATGGATCGCGTCATAATCGGTCACTTTGCCGCCAACGCGGCGGGTCGCATAAAACACCACCAATGGCTTTGAGGAATAAGGATCGCGCAAAATGCTAAGGCCACGACGTAAAACAATCGTATAACCGGCCCGGAAATCACCAAAGGCAATCGGCAAACTATTCGCCTTAACGTCTTGCATGCTCGATTGTTCGTAAACTGGAAAGCCCAAAAGTTGGCTCGGCTGACCAACTTGTGATGATGGCTGCCACAGATAATTACCATTATTGTCTTTTACCCGACGCAAATTTGCTAAGGTAGAGGCATTCATCAGCCACGCGGCATTAGCGCGGTATCGTGCCGTTAAACCCATCGTAAAATCGATCAAGAAGTCGAACGGCTTCGCAGGTAAAGCGCCGGATAGGCCGGTCGGAACGGTGATCAAGGCACTGCTATAGGAAGATCCAATATTACGCGACCCCGACTTTAAAAATCCGAGAGGTTTATTGACCCCGTCGCCGATGACAAAGGCGGCCTCCTCTACCTCGGAAAACCGTTCTGCCAATCGGCGAACAATCCAGGCTTCGATATCGACGCCTGCATCTTCCAGAAACTGCTGCGAGGCCGCTGGCCGCGCATAAATATCGTGAATATTAATTCGCTCTTCAGCAAAGCTCGGCATCGAGGTCTCGCCGCGATCGGCGGTCTCACCCGCCCATTCGGCACCAAATGTACCCGTATCGCGGATGATTTTGACATTATTGCCTTGGCTGACTTCAAGTAGCGTGGCCAAATTCCGAATATGTGAAATTTGCGCAATTTCTTCGTTCAGCCGCGCCTCCAAATATTGTGGCACCAAATAACCACCCTCGGCTCCTGTCTCGCTGTCGAACTTGGTCTCGAGCGCAGAAATTTGGCTATAATCACCGCCACGGACATAAGATAGCAGAGCCGATTTGGTCTCACGGTCGGTATAGTCTTCGGCCTGTGACACGGGTGGGCGCGCCACCTGAGCCGAGAGCGTCGCAATTTTTTTCTCCAACCGATCAAGTTTTTCGGTCAGCACGACGTCGGGATCGGGGCAGCGTTTGATTGCCTCGAGTTTTTCCTCGTTAACCTGTTTGAAATCCTCAAAGGCTTGTTGCAAAGCCGCCACCGTCGGTTCTTCTCGCGGAAGCGGTGGAACAAGGGGAAGTGATGCATATTCGAGTGACATTTTGTTTCCTTTCTTCTCGGGCTATGCTGTTGGACGCAAAGTTTCAGACGCTACAGATGGGATGGCAGGCGGTCGCATGAGCCGCGCCTCTGGTTGCATCGGAAAAGTAACAATCGAAATTTCGATCAGATCGAGCTGGGTTAAAAACCGCCTAACAGCGCCCCTGCCGGTTTGTTGTGCGCGGACGCGGTAGCCGATCGACAAGCCATCAAGCGCTTGCGAAGCAATTAAGGCGGCAACATCCTCCGCCAGTGCCACTCCCGAGGTCAGAATACCTTCCACCCAGAGACCATTTTTGGTCTCTCGCAAACCCGTCCAACGCCCGATCGGGCGTGCGGGATCATGCTGATAGAGCATCGGCAATGGTCGTTTTTGATGTGCCAAAGAGGTTTGAAAAGCACCAGGCCGAATAAGGTCGCGCGCTTGATCAGGCGCTGAAAACACGGCCGCATAACCACTGACATAATAGCGCATCTTAACTGTCCTCTGGCGGGTAGCCTGCGGCCACACGCTTTTCCGCGCGCGATAAAAAATCTGCTTCCGACAACCGTGCCCATAGCATTTGTCGTTCTTCGGCCAGCGCCGGAACAGCATCGAGATCAATCACGATTTCACCTTCTGGATAATATTTACGCATGAAGCGTGACAGTGCGCTGGTCACACGACGTTTCAGCGGAATAACTGTTTGCCGCCAAAACGCACGGTTAGCCTCGGCATAATTTGAATAGGTATTATCCCCGGGGATACCCAGCAGCATAGGCGGCACACCAAAGGCAAGAGCAATGTCGCGCGCCGCTGAGTGTTTGGCCGAGATAAACTCCATATCTTGCGGCGACAGGCTAATTGAGCTCCAATCCAGCCCACCTTCGAGCAGAAGTGGGCGTCCGGCATTACCAGCGCCTTGAAAATTATCCTCCAATTCGCGCTTCAACCGCTCAAATTGTTCCTCGGTTAGATGCCCCTGCCCGTCTGCGCCTTTATAGACCAAGGCTCCCGAGGGACGAGCTGCATTCACGAATAGCGATCGGTTCCACTCCATGGCCGCATTGTGCATAGCAATCGACCCGCGCGCCGCTTGCAACGGGCCGTAACCATAATGATCATCGCCAGGGCAATGAAACTTCACATGCAATATCGTCGGTTGATCCCCATGATTTCGAAGACGCCGCACCTGATCACCGTGCTGATGGTCATAGGCAATAGGCCAGCCATCGGCGTCGCTGACGATGCTAACGTGATCGGGGCGCAGTAGATAAAATTCAACGCCATGCAGTGTTTGCACGGCCTCGACATAGCTGTTCCCGAAAGCCAATAAATCGAGATAGAGCCGCTCCAGAAATTCTACCTGACAACAATAGCTGTTGGGATGGCATAAAGCCTCTTCCAGCGTTCTGCCTTCGCGCCATGATTCTAGACCATCAACCTTCAAGGGAATACTGGCACAGGCTTCGGCAATCATGCGCAAGGCCCGATAGCTGACGGGGTTATTGCGATAGCCAGCCCGCATCGAAATCGGCGGCGCGCTATCGCCGGTATAGCTGGCGCCAGCCCAAGCGGGCGGTCCAAACGACTGATGTTTTCGGTGCGACGGAGCCGGCGTTGTGCGGCTACGAAAGCGATCAAGCAATGACATTCTTATCGATCCTTAGCTCAAATAATTTTCGTTAGAGACTGCGTAAGTGGGGCGGCTTTCTTGGCTTCAGCAATAAATCGGTAATCCCCCAAACCAAGGCATCGAGCCGATCAGGGCTAGCGCCCTTGCCATCGAAATGGCACATTTGTTCTTCCAACTGATCGAAGTGACCGAGGTGATAAACCAGACCGCGCTCGTAAAGCGCGACCACCGGATAAGCGCGCTGCAATTTATTGCGCCGCGCCCGCACCGGCAAAAAAGAAATTGTCGGGTCATTTCGCAAGATAACCTCGCGCACTAATTCTCCACCCTGATTAACCTCCGCCACCAAGCGAGACGCCTTATATTTATGATAGATATCACTGACATGCCGGCTCCATTGCAAAGGGGTTTGGCCCCGGCGCGTCTCGTCGGCAACCACATACACCTCGTTCGTTTGACTGCGCGCCAGCACGATCAAGCCACAATGATCGACACGCTTGCCGGCGCCAACGGCAGGGTCGAGACTAATAATATGCTCGACCAAGGGGGGCGAATGGAAACACCGCTGGCGCTCGATTAAGTCAGTCGTCCACAGACCACCAGCGCGCTCATCGAGCATTTCGGCATCAATTTCTTGCCGCCCTAAGCGCGAACCCTCATAGCGACCGATAATGTCGCGCAAAAATTGTGGCGCCAAATTGGCGCGATTGGCGCGGGTCGACGATTTGGTCACAATGCAATGCGGATCCGCAATTAAATCGCGCAGCAATTGTGTGTCGCGCGGCGTCGTCGTCACCACTTGCTGCGGACGGTTCCCAAGCCGGAGGCCGAATTGCAACATATCCCATGTCATTTGATCATTTCGCCATTTCCCGACCTCGTCACACCAGGCCGCATCAAATTGCGGCCCCCGCAACGCGTTTGGTCGCGCCGATGAAAATAAAAATGCTTGCGCCCCGTTGGGCCAGATCAATACGTTCCGACTGCCAATAAATTTCGGCCGCTCACAGGGCGGCGAAACCGACAAAATCCCCGACGGGCCCTCAACCATAATGGCGCGGGCTGCGCCCAAAGTTTCACCCACCAGAGCGATGTGGCGAGCCGCGTAAGCGGGACGAGGATCAGCAACGCGCATCCGCACCCACTCAGCTCCGGCGCGGGTTTTTCCCGAACCACGGCCACCTAACAACAACCAGGTCGACCACGCGCCGAGCGGAGGAAGCTGATCTTTACGCGCCCAAAAGGGCCAATACCACAACAGTAAATTTATCTCGTCATTCGTCAGACTGTGAAGAAACGTCGTCTGCGATTCCAGCGGTTGCGATGCGAGCCAAGCGGCGTTGTAGGTCTTCCAGTCGCTGAACGCGTTGTCGATGTTCTTCTTCCATATCTGTCAGATCCAAATTCTTATCCAGCCGGCTCAGTGTCTCGAGTGATTTAATGATCAGAGTCAGAGCGCGCAAATACCGCTCCTGACCATCTGTTAAATCGTCTCGACAGGCCGCCGCTTCGGCCTCATACGCCGCCAAGGCTTTGACAAGTTTGCTTTGCAGCCCACCCAATATGGCTTGTTGATTTCGATTTTTCGATTGTCGTTTTGCCACGATGGCGTTTTTATTGAGCTTTGGGATCTTACAAAAATAATATCGCACAGCGTCACGCTATGCAATAAAATTCCTATTAATTTCATTGGGTTAACGCTATTTGATAGAGGGTTTAACGAAATAAATCGAATAAAATCTAATGCTTAAGACTGATCTTCGAAATACCCCTCGAGGGGCCAGTCGACGACATAATTTTCAAGATCGATAATGGAGAAGTCACCATAAATAACTTTACCGCTCACTGATTGTCCTGCGCGGAGTGTCGCTTGCCTATCTCCCGTCATCAGGGGATGCCAATCGGGAAGCGGGTTGCCTTCCGCCAAGCGGCGGTAGGCACAACTCGGCGGCATCATCAGCAACTGCGTATGGTCTAACGAGGCTAAATTTATACAATCGGGCTCAACCCGGAACCGTTGCTGGTAGTTTTTACACCGGCAGGTTTTTTCGTCGAGCTGAGAACAGGCAACATTGGTGTAAACAATATCCCCCGTATCTTCATCTTGTAGCTTCACCAGACAACATTTGCCGCAGCCGTCGCACAGCGCTTCCCACTCGTCGCGGGTCATTTCCGACAAATATTTATGCTCCCAAAATCGTTCCAAACCACTTCCCCAAGACTTGACCGCTGATGAGCCCTCTGCCACCTTGCCTTTTTAGCAGGACGACCCATAACACCATCATGATTAAAGCGATGTCCAGAGCCAGCATCAAAAAATCGACAGCACATATCGTCCTGATCGTGGCGCTTGCGCTGAGCCCAGGCCTTGCCTTGTCTCTCGAACGCGTTGTCTTTGCCACCGATTGGAAAGCCCAAGCCGAGCAAGGCGGCTTTTATCAAGCCAAAGCGATGGGCCTTTATGAAAAGGCGGGTCTTGATGTCCGTATTCATGGCGGCGGGCCGGGCATCAACGTCCCGCAACTTCTAGGTGCTGGAGCGATTGATTTTGGCATGGGATCAAATAGCTTTATTCCGCTCAATATGGTGCGGGCTGGCGTACCAGCCAAAGCGGTTATGGCGGCCTTTCAAAAAGATCCGCAAGTGCTGATCTCCCACCCGCGCGAGGATGTCAAAAGCCTTGATGATATGCGGGGTAAGCCGATCATGATTGCCGATGCCACGATTGGCGCATTTTGGGTTTGGCTACGAGCAAAGTTTGGTTTCGAGAATAGCCAAATTCGTAAATATACTTTTAATCTGGCGCCTTTCTTAGTCGACCCGACAGCTATCCAGCAGGGCTATGTTACCTCAGAGCCATACACCATCGAGACTATGGGCGGCGTTAAACCGCAAGTCTTTCTCCTCTCCGATTATGGCTATCCCGGTTATGCTGCGATGGTGTTGGCACGAAACAGCTTGATAGACGAGCGCCCCGAGCTGGTGGCCGCCTTTGTCGAGGCCAGCATAGAGGGCTGGGCCCAATATCTCTATGGCGATGCCAGTTCGGGCGACACATTGATCAAAGCCTCCAACCCCGACATGACCGATGCCCAATTGGCCTTCGCGCGCGAACAAATGCGTGCACGCCACTTGGTGCTAACGCCCGAGGCTGAAAAAAACGGCATTGGAGCAATGACAGAGGAACGTTGGAACGCCTTTTTCACCATCATGTCGGAGCAAGGGATTTACCCCAAAGAGCTCAACTGGCGTGACGCCTTTACGCTTCGCTTCCTCAATCCAAGGCAGGCGCAGCTACCAGCTGACCGTTAGGCCAATGAACGCACTCAATATTGCAAATCTGTGTTTCGCCTATGATGATGGCCCTGCCATTCTTGGCCCCCTTAATATCGACATTCCGCGACACGGCATTACAGCAATCCTCGGGCCTTCGGGTTGCGGCAAAAGCACCTTGCTGCGATTGGTGGCTGGACTTTACAAACCGCAATCAGGCCACATCGGCAGCGCCTTTGCGCGGTCCGAGCTTGGCTTTGTTTTTCAAGACCCAACATTGCTTGACTGGGCGTCTGTCACCGACAATATGCTGCTGCCCTTGACATTAAATGGCGCCGTCACTGAGGCGATGCGTCAGCGCGGTGATGACATTTTACGACAATTGGGGCTGGAGGGTTTTCAAGACTATCTGCCGCGCCAATTATCGGGCGGCATGCGCATGCGCCTATCATTAGCCCGCGCATTGATCGCACAACCCAAACTCCTCTTGCTGGATGAGCCATTTGCCGCGCTCGACGAGATCATCCGCAACCGCTTGGACGAGGAGTTGCGGAGCTTGGTGCTTGAGCAGTCTATGACCGCGCTCTTTGTTACCCATAGCGTCAGCGAAAGCGTATTCTTAGCCGATCGTATTATGATGATGTCTAAACGCCCAGGATTGATTAAAGCCATAATAGACATCGACGGCCCCAAAATTCGAGACATAAACTGGCGCGAGAGCGCGCCCTTTAGACGCCATTGCCGCGATCTCATCGCCAAACTTGAGGACGTCTCATGAAGTGGATGCGCGCTTACTTCCCCGCCCTGCTGTTTGGAGCGGCTTTGATTACCCTTTGGGAATTTCTGGTCGTCCGCTATGCGATACCCGCCTATGTCCTGCCCGCGCCACATCTGATTTTGCAAGCCGCCCAAACCCAAGCAGCGGAATTGCGCGCGGCGGCGTGGATTACCATTCAGATTACCGCCCAAGCCTTGTTTTGGGCGGTTTCATTGGGGCTCGGCTTAGCAATTTTATTTACCCGCGCGCGGCTCGTGGAACGCATTCTTTACCCATATGTTGTTATCCTGCAGGTCACACCGGTTGTTGCCATCGCACCCCTGGTGCTAATTTGGGTTGGCTTCGATAATGTCAATCGCGCCTTAGTTATTATTGCTTGGATCGTCGCATTCTTTCCGGTTCTCACCAATGCGGTCGCTGGCCTGCGGGCGGTCGATCCAAATTTGCGAGACTTATTCAAACTTTATAATGCTAATCCCCTGCAAACCCTGATCAGGCTGGAATTGCCCTCGGCCCTGCCGCAAATCTTAACCGGTGTCAAAATCAGCGGCGGGCTGGCGCTAATCGGCGCTATTGTGGCCGAGTTCGTCGCGGGATCGGGCAACAGTACGGGCCTCGCTTGGCGCATTATCGAAACCGGTAACCGTCTCGATATCGCCGGACTATTTGCCAGCCTCCTTTTATTATCTGCAATTGGGATCGGCCTTTTCTACCTGCTCTCTTTGACGGAATGGCTGTGTCTTAAAAACTGGCACCCAGCTTATCAAAAACACCGAAATATTTAGTTTCACATTTGAAATATGTAAAAAATTAAATTACCCAATAAACTTGACGGAAATAGATTTTCCCGTCAGATTGCGGCCAGTTTTCATCGCTTCGGATAACAGGTTAAACATGGCGCAACATTCGGCCAAAGGCGCACAATTACAAGTCATCACCGCCAATCGGTTGCGCGATGGCGAGGTCGTTTATTTTTCCGCGCCGACGACTTGGGTCGTTGATCTCAAAGATGCCAGTATTGCTGACGGCGCCGACGCCCTCGAGGGCCTTTTAGCACAAGCTAATACCGCTCCCTGCGCAACGGATGTGCTGGATATATATCCCTTTGAAGTTGCAAAGGACACGTCGGGAGCGCTGGCACCAGCTAGCGTGCGTGAGACGATCAGGGCTGCAGGCCCAACCGTACGCACCGATCTTGGCAAGCAAACCGAACTAAGATAGGACGCCTTTAAATGTATCGTTATGATGAGTTTGACCACCAAATGGTGCGCGCGCGGGTCGACCAGTTCCGCGATCAGGTGGCGCGTCGCCTGTCGGGCGAATTGAGCGAAGATGCCTTTAAACCCTTGCGGCTAATGAACGGCGTTTATTTGCAACTGCATGCCTATATGCTGCGTGTCGCTATTCCCTATGGCACCCTCTCGAGCCGTCAAATGCGAAAACTCGCGAGTATCGCGCGTGATTATGACCGTGGTTACGGACATTTCACGACGCGGCAAAATATTCAGTATAATTGGCCGGCGCTTGTGCGTATGCCAGACCTCTTACAAGAACTCGCCGAAGTTGAAATGCACGCCATTCAAACCTCGGGCAATTGCATTCGAAATGTAACAGCGGATCATTATGCCGGCGCCATTGCGGACGAGGTCGAAGATCCGCGTATTATCTCTGAGGTCATTCGCCAGTGGTCAACCTTCCACCCCGAATTTTCTTTTTTGCCGCGTAAATTCAAAATCGCTGTTACGGGTCACGCCAATGACCGCGCCGCCATTCGCTTCCACGATATTGGCATTGTGGTGCGGAAGAATGCTGCCGGCGAGATTGGCTATGAAGTGCATGTCGGTGGCGGGCTTGGCCGCACCCCCTTCATCGCAAAAAAAATTGCGGATTTTGTTCCGGCTCAAAAATTACTCGCCTATCTCGAGGCGATCATGCGGGTCTATAACCGCTTGGGTCGGCGCGATAATGCTTATAAGGCGCGAATTAAAATTCTCGTTCACGAGATCGGCGCCGAGGAGATGAAAGCTCGTGTTGAAGCCGAGTTTGCTCGGATCGACGGCAAAGGGAATTATGATCTGCCCGAAGGCGAACTCGAGCGTATTCGCGCTTACTTCCGCGCTCCCGAATTTCTTGCGCTTCCGCCTGAGAGCGAAATACTGGCACAAGCACTTGCACAAGATGCAAGTTTTGCCGCTTGGTTCAAAAATAACGTCGTCGCACATAAAGTCCCAGGCTATGCCATCGTCAATATATCGCTCAAACCGATTGGCGGCATTCCAGGCGATGCCAGCGACGCGCAAATGGATATAATTGCCGATATTGCGCAAGCGCATAGCTTTGACGAAATCCGTGTCACCCATGAGCAAAACCTTGTCTTGCCACATGTGACGCTCAATGATCTGCCGACCGTCTATCGCGCTTTACATGACGCCGATCTGGCGACGCCAAATATTGGTAAAATTAGCGACCAAATCGCCTGCCCTGGCCTCGACTACTGCAATTTGGCCAATGCCCGTTCAATTCCCATTGCGCAAGATATTTCAAACCGCTTTGCCGAACTGCAACGGCAAAACGATATCGGTGAGTTACGCATCAAAATTTCTGGCTGCATCAACGCCTGCGGCCACCACCATGTCGGCCATATTGGCATTCTCGGCGTCGATAAAAAAGGCACCGAGTTCTATCAGATCACCCTCGGAGGCGCACCCGATGAGAATGCGGCGATCGGGGATATTACGGGTCCCGCTTTCACCGCTGACAAAATCGTCGATGCGGTTGAAAATATTGTCGATACCTATCTCCAGCTCCGTCAGGGCGAAGAGCGCTTCATCGACACCTATCGCCGCCTCGGCATGCCGCCCTTTAAAGAACGATTGTATCAAGATGTCTAAGCTGTATTTCAATAATGGCCAGCTGGCTGAAGATAGCTGGGTGCATGTCGATGATGAAGCGCCGCTCAGCAGTGACATGCCCTCAATCATTTCGCTATCGCGGTTCAAGAAAGATGCCGATGGTTTAGCCAACCGCAAGGCACCTCTGGGTGTCCGCATCGACGCCGGTAGCAAACAAGGCGAGGATGTCGAAGAGATTGCCGAGCGTCTCGGTCAACTCGATCTCATCGCCATTGATTTTCCGGCCTTCCGCAACGGCCGCGGTTACTCGACGGCACGGATTTTACGCGAGCATCTAGGTTTCTCAGGCGAACTGCGCGCCATGGGCGAAGTTCTGATTGATCAACTGATCTTCATGCATCGTTGTGGCTTTTCGAGCTACGAAATTGATCCAAAGCAGAATAAATCTCTCAAGAGTGCCGATTTCGCGGCCGCCTTTGGCCGCCTTCCCGATGCCTATCAACCGGCTGGCGACGATAATCGCGGTATTTTATGGCGTCGTGGAAAAAAATAACGACGCTAACTTCCTATCCGGTGACATCTTCAATCTGACCGCCGCCAGTTTCGATATAAAGCGATCGACTGGGAAAGGCCATAGCCGAACCATTGCGTTCCACGATCTGTAAAATTGCCAAAGCAAGCTCTTGCTTAAGCTGTAACCACTCACCCCAATCGGTAGTCGTCGTGAAACAATAAATCATAATATCGATCGAGCTTTCGCCCAGCCCATCAATATAGATATGGCACGGCAATTCAGGCGGATCGACAAAGGACGGATGCGTCGCCAGCCAGTTTCTTATATCGGCTTGAATGGCCTGCAATTGCGCAACGGGCGTGGCGTAGATAACGCCAACGCGCCAATAAATGCGCCGATTGGTCATCGCCGAGAAATTTGTGACGGCGTGATCAGAAAATAAATTATTCGGCACCGTCACGGGCGCTTTATCAAAGCGGCGCACCCGTGTCGAGCGAAACCCGATCTGTTCGACCACGCCCTCAACAACACCCTCAACCGCAACCCAGTCGCCAACCCGAAAGCGTTGCTCCATCAGAATCGATAAGCCAGCCAGTAAATTCTTGAACAAATCTTGAGCGCCGAGGGCCACGGCAACGCCGAACAGGCCAAACCCAGCAATAATGGGAGCAATTTGTATGCCCCAAATTTGCAATACGGTTGCCATGCCAATGGCGATCACACTCCAGTGCACAACTGCGGCAAACCAGTCGACAATTTCTTGCGTGAGAATATGATCCATTTTGGCAAGTCCCGCGCGCGCCGGATCGACCAATCCATAGAGCACCCAGAAAAAACTCACCGCCACCATCGACTCAATCAAATTATTGGCAATGGCGCGCATCATACCGTCGAGCGGCAAAATCTGAACCGCGAAAAAAAAGCCGATAATGAGGACAAAAAACTCGAGTGGTCGGCGTAGCGCTGCAAATAAAACATCGTCAATTTGGTTTTCTGTCTTGTCGGTAAATTTCCGTATTCGGGCAATAACAAAGCGCGAGAACAGACCGCGCAGCAAAGCAAAAATAATAAAAATTCCTAAGGCTTTTAAGAAGTCCTGCATGCCGAGCATCTGCCCGTTCCACACATTTAGAATAATCGCAATTAACTCCTGCACTGCGTCCATCATGACTCCTCCTCCAATGCCCCATCGACGGGTTCGAGCAAATAATGCTCCGCGCGACGGGTTTCAACATCCACTATCCAACAATCAGGATCACGTTTGATCTCGCGGCGTAACAAGGTATCGACATCACTTGCGGAGTGGTCTTCGAGCCGCTCCGCGCCTGGCGCGACCGGCGCTTGCAGATGGCGCATGACCCGCCAGCGCCGCTCACCATTCATGGCCGTATAGGGCGCAAGCAGAGCATCGCGGCCATCGGGTAAACAAATTCGCAAAAAAATTAAACCCGCACTATCGTCCCCATGGCGGGCGATGGTCACCTGCCCCCCTTGCAACTCAACATGGCGGCGATAAGCATCGACCCATAATTTTGCTTTGATATGCATGATCTTTGCTTAGCATGATCATCGGCGATGACAAACCCGCGCTTGAGATTTGCATCTCAACGCATTAGGTTCGGGGACAAGACGCGTGCGTTTTGCCTTTAACGGATATTAGATGACTTTAGATCAATTGCTCGACGACTTCGCCCTGTTTGACGACTGGGAAGACCGCTATAAATATATTATCGAGCTTGGCCAGTCGCTGGCACCTTTGTCGGCGGACGAACACAGTGACGCCCATAAAGTGCCAGGATGCGTCAGCCAAGTTTGGCTGGTGACCGAGCAGCTCAACGGCCAGCTTATGTTTCGGGGCGACAGCGACGCGCATCTAGTAAAAGGGCTGATCGCCATTCTATTGATCTTATTCAACAATAAGTCGGCTGATGACATTTTAGCCATCGACGCGGCTGCCGCTTTCCAACGGCTAGGCCTGAAAGACCACCTGACCCCGCAGCGCTCAAACGGCTTTGCCTCAATGGTTCAGCGCATCCGCAAGGACGCCGAAGCTTCTCGTGCGGTTTGAAAACCGTAAAACACAGCCAAGCGCGCCAAAGCGAGCTTCAGCATGACTTTCCCCGACCGCGCCGGTAAAGCGAATAAAGCTTCACTGGCTTGCAAACTTTGCTCATGGCAACAGGCTTCAACGAGAATATCAGATAGCCCTGGCCCGACAAAATCGAGCGCCTTATGCAGACGCCGACGAGCGCCCAAGGCTTTGAGCGGCAGACTATCGTGCCCCGCTGGTCGCCGTGTTTTGGTTCGCCCAACGCGCTCGCTCCAATCCATCGTCGTTCGTCCGGTCATATGGGCTTGCTCATAGTCTTGCCGAAAGAGGTTCGCGGCAGCGGTCTCGTTTTCGCTCAGGGCGAACCGACCACCTTTTTTACTGGTCAACCAGTCAATCGCCGAACCACTAACATTGCGCCTTTGTACGGCGCCCGTCGCGTCCAGACGCGTCTCAATAATTTGATGTTGGGCACTGATACCGCCAAGTTGGCGCCGTAGCGACGCCAAGCCCAAATCGGAAATCAACCATTTTTGCTCGGCTTGTTGAGTAAGCCAGCCGGCACGATGCCAAGCCTCTACAATATGCGCGTCAAAAGTAAGCGACGTTGGCCCAACCTTACCTTTTCGCGATGTAACGCCATCGGCGACAGACTTTATTGCAAGCCCCCCAGCTTTGAGAAGTTGTTTGGCGTGTTGTCGCCAAACTCGGTCGGCTTCCGGAGTCATTGCATTTCTCCATTTATGCTCTCATACATGGCCAGTAAGGCGAGCTCGGTGAAACTCAAAAATTTATCAAATTTCGCATCGTCGCGCATATCCTCTATTTTGTGAAAAGCATCGGCAATCGTGGTGCGATGCCGATTGAGAAGCTTGGCAACAAAAGCTGTTTTGAGGCCGAAAGTTGTGTTGCAAATATATTGAGCATTTTGGCGAAGCAAACACACGCGATCCGACATACGACCTCCCGACGTTAGATAGGCCGATTGCACGCGCCCCTGTGCTGCAATCAGCGCGTAAACCTGCCAAAACTGCGCACAATCCTCGAGCTGGTGCGCCTTGACCCATGCAGACAAATTGTAATTACTCAGATGTTTTTTACTCCGCCTTAAATATGTCATGTTTTCGTTTTCTTTTGTTTTTGCTTTGGTCCAAATTAACAGACGAAGCTTGTCCAGAGGACTGATATAAAAACTGCTATGCATAACGCGTAGAAAGCGCAAAAATAAGATTGCCCCGATGCACAAGATTTGTTCTATCACCGGACTGGAAACCAAAACCTTTTTAAGGGTATATTAAGGTTATTGATTAAGAATAACGAGGATGCCACCTCGCGTTAAGTTGCGTTCCACCTTATCACTGTCGCGTTTTGCCGCCTTTAGTCTCCGGCATTGGTCGAGACTATCACTTATAAGGGGAACATATTTTGGCGAAAAAACCATCTCACGCGCCGCAGTCGAAAGAGCCTACATTGCGGAAACTGGACGTCCACGCTCTCGACTTTCCCGATCTCGAGAAACTTTCTATCGACGGCCTAACCGCCGAGGCACGTCGCTATGTCGCAACCTTGGCTCAGATTTTCAAATCGGGACAATCTCTATTTCAAACCACCATACCTGCGGCCGAAGATTGGGCCATTTTGCTCGTCGTCATTCACAATGAGGCAATAGGCCGAGCGACGGTAACAAAAAATATTGTCGAAGTCACAGGTCGCGCTTTCGGGACTGTACGGGCGGCTCTGCTACGGTTTGAAAAGCTAGGCTATATTGAATCGCAACAAAGGATCGGGCGTTCCGAGCTCTATGTCCCAACCGAGAAATTAAAATCGACCCTTAATGCGACCGGGGAGGTTTTCGAAAACCTCCAAAAATAAAACTTAACGAAAATCATTTAAGACTTCCGACACGCGGCGCAAAAGCCTATAAGGCTGTACGAACTCGCTCTGCGTGAAGGGGATTTTATGTCGGCACCGGAAACGTTTAAGCCTCGCCTCGGCGTGTCGCCGCAAACGGCCTATCTCGCTGGTATTGTGAGTTGGTTTTCGGGCATGGGGCTACAATTCGTTATCATCCCGACGCTCGCCGCAGTTTACTTGCATTCGACGGCGCAAGAACTAGCGATCGCGCAGATGTCGATTTCGATACCGCAATTGCTACTTTTATTCGTCACCGGCCAGATCGCCGATCGCTCCAATGCGCGGCGGATGCTGATCGGCATACACGGGCTGGCTGTCATTCCACCTTTTATGACCTTTTGGCTCGTCTATAGCGGCAATCTTTCATACTGGAATATTATAGTCTACGGGATCTGTATGGGCTCGTTGTTTGCCTTTTCTGCGCCAACGCGCGACGCGCTGATGCAACGCGTGATGACCAGTGATATCCAACGTGGCGTCATGGCCTCGATGATCGCGCAATTTACGGCGCAATTGGCTGGCTTTATTCTGGCTGGCATGGCCGCACCTCTGGCGGGGCCTTGGACACTCCCTGCTATGCACGCCATGGTGCTTGCCTTCGGTTTAT
Source organism: Rhodobiaceae bacterium (assembly GCA_038106515.1). Lineage (GTDB taxonomy): Bacteria > Pseudomonadota > Alphaproteobacteria > RS24 > RS24 > JAYODZ01. Next base: position 6,405 of record JAYODZ010000020.1, on the reverse strand, counting down.
TTGCCGCTGCACTCTTGCCAAATTTACCGCCGATCGATCATGGCCCCGAGCCCGAGCGCAGTTGGTTTGGCGGCGTTAAAGTTGTTATGCGCTCCGACCTCTTGCGCCCAACCCTGATCCTTAATTTCGCTGTCGGGATATTCTTTGTCGGCCCCTTTATGGTCAGCTTCCCGCTGATCGTGAGAGATATTTTTGGCGGTGGTCAGTTCGAAATCAGCGTCTTGAGCCTCGCCTTCTGGGGCGGCACCATCGTCACCACATTGGCGATGATGCGACGCGCGTCCATTCGGCGGCGCGGTGCCCTGATGTGCTTCGGCGTTATTGTTGGATCGATGGGCTTGATCGGTGCCTGCTTGGCACCATCCTTTGTCATCATGTGCGCTTGTTGCACATTTTGGGGGTTGAGTGCTGGCTTTAACATGACAATGAGCCGCACCATTGTTCAAGCCGCCGCGCCCCCCCGCATTCGCGCTCAAATTTTGGCGCTTTATAATATGGGCTTTATCGGTAGCGCACCCATCGGCGCCTTTGCCATGGGCTATTTATCGCCGCTCATCGGCCAGCGCTTAGCACCAGCCCTCTCGGGGCTGGCGATTATTCTGGTCACGCTCTTTATGGTCAGGACGACGAACATCGCCCGCATTACCGATCAAGACCTCAAAGTGGCTTAGCTGTAATCCCGCTTATCCCACCAGGGATAAAAGGCCGGCATGTCACTCGACGGATGGTTCGGAAAATTCGCCGCACGTTTCTCGAGGAAAGAGACAACCCCCTCCTTTGCATCGCCTTGGCGACCGCGAGCAAAAATCGCCTTACTGTCAACCTTATGGGCTTCCATCGGATGATCTGCACCCAACATACGCCACATCATTTGCCGTGTTAAGGCGATCGAAACGGGCGCGCTGTCGGCGACCAGCGATTTGGCCAGCTGCTTGGCATGGTCAAGCAATTGATCATGCGGCACAACGGCATTGACGAGGCGTGCTTGAGCGGCTTCCTCAGCATTAAAAATGCGGCCCGAATAGCACCAATCGAGCGCCTGCGAAATACCGACGATCCGCGGTAAAAACCAACTGGAACATGCTTCAGGGACAATACCGCGTCGCGCAAATACAAAACCAAAACGCGCCTTGTCCGAGGCAATGCGAATATCCATTGGCAGCAACATGGTAGCCCCAATACCAACAGCGGCGCCGTTAATTGCGCCGATTACGGGTTTGACACATTCATAAATGCGCAATGTCAAAAGCCCACCACCATCGCGCACTTTCGGATGCGACCAATTGATCTCTCCGGCATCGCTCACGGGTGAGTCAGCCGCCTTACGATCGGGCCGATTATCATAGTCAAAGGTCTTGTCGCCCGCCGACAGATCGGCCCCCGCGCAATAGGCTCGATCGCCGTGACCGGTAAAAATGACCGCTTTCACCGTATCATCCGCATCCGCCCGGTCGAGCGCATCAATTAATTCGTGCATCATCGTTGCTGTAAAAGCATTCATCGCATCTGGCCGATGCAGGGTCAGCGTCATAATGCCGTCTTGATCAATGTCTGTTTGTATCTCTTGATATTCCATAACTACTCCGGTGTTTTACGGTGATAAATTCTTTTCAGGTGCTTGTCGCATACCATAAGTCAGCTATAGACTACCGAGCAAGAGCCTAAGTTTTTGCATAAGAGGAGATGTCTATGCATCCTTATATTCACGCCCAAAATTGCCCAGATAAGCCAGCTTACATTATGGCCAACACGGGCGAAACAGTCACTTTTGGTGAGATTAATGATCTCTCCAATCAGGTCGCACAACTGTTTCGGGCGCGCGGTGTGAAGATCGGTGATGGCATTGCCATATTCATGGACAACAATAAGCATTTTTTTGAGATTTGCTGGGCAGCGCAACGCGCTGGCGTATACTACACGGCCGTTTCCTCGCGTCTGACGGCGCCCGAAGTCGACTATATTGTTCGCGACTGTAATGCGAAATTACTTTTCGTGTCTGATTATGTGCGCGATGTTGCGCTTGAGCTCAACGCCATCCTGCCCGATTTGGCTGGTAAATTTTCGATCGGTGCGATCGATGGCTACGAAGATTATTTAGCGGCGCGCGATGCGCAGCCCGCGACGCCCATTGCTGATGAAGCACGTGGCATCGATATGCTCTATTCTTCAGGTACCACGGGACGCCCAAAAGGCATTCGTCGCGACCTTCCGAGCGGGGCGATTGAAGAGCCCGACGGATTGATGTTGCTGATCACCATGCTCTATGGGCTTGACGAAAACTCAATTTACTTATCGCCCGCGCCGCTCTACCACGCGGCACCGTTGCGCTACAATATGGCAGCCATGCATAAAGGCGCGACCTGTATTGTGATGGATCATTTTGACCCCGAAGCAGCTTTGCAATGCATTGAAAAATATGGCGCGACCCACAGCCAATGGGTACCGACCATGTTTGTTCGGATGTTGAAACTGCCTGAAGATGTACGGAAGAAATATGACATTTCAAGCCTGAAAGTGGCAATCCACGCCGCCGCACCTTGCCCAATACCGATCAAGCACCAAATGATCGAGTGGTGGGGCCCGATCATTTATGAATATTATGCGGGCAGTGAGGGTAATGGGTTTTGCGCCATCAACTCTGAGGAGTGGCTGGGGCATGAAGGCTCTGTCGGTAAAGCTTTGCTCGGCATCATTCATATTTGCGACGACGATGGCAAAGAGTTACCGGTTGGCGAAGCCGGTACGATTTATTTCGAACTGGAAGGCCCGCAATTTGAATATTACAATGACGCCGAAAAAACCGCAGATAGCCGACATAAAAACGGTAATTGGACAACATTAGGCGATGTTGGGCGGGTTGATGATGAGGGGTATCTCTACCTCACCGACCGCAAGGCTTTCATGATCATCAGCGGCGGCGTCAATATTTACCCGCAAGAAGCTGAAAATCTTTTGGTGACACATCCGAAAGTGGCTGATGTCGCGGTCATTGGTGTTCCGAATGAAGAGTTTGGCGAGGAGGTCAAAGCCGTCGTGCAACCAATTAACTGGTCCGACGCTGGTCCAGAGCTGGAGCAAGAGTTAATCGCCTTTTGCCGCAAAGAGTTATCGGCTATTAAGTGCCCACGTTCGATCGATTTCGACCAAGAGCTCCCACGTCATCCGACGGGTAAGCTTTATAAACGCTTAGTTCGAAACCGCTATTGGGGTAAGAAAGACAGTAAAATCGTATAACCAAAAGCCTCGAGCTATTAAACGAGAAAAGGAGACAGCGCATGCGCGTTTTTGAAAATATTGCAGAATACCAAACCATGCTCGGCCAAGAGATCGGCTGCAGCGAATGGGTCAAGATCGATCAAAAGCAAATCAACCTATTTGCCGAAGCGACCGGTGACCATCAATGGATCCACACCGATCCCGCACGGACACAAAAAGAACTCGGCATGCCGACCATCGCGCATGGCTTTTTGACGCTGTCACTTTTGCCGGTTCTGGGCGCGCAAGTCTCGCGGGTGAACTCTGTGACCCGCGTCATCAACTATGGCGCCAATAAATTGCGCTTCACCAATATGGTGCCTGTTGATGCCCGTGTACGCGGAAAATTCACCCTGAAAGAGTGCGAACCGAAAGCCGGTGGCTTTTTGTTTACCTCGGAAGTGGTAATCGAAATTGAAAATATGGACCGCCCAGCTCTCATAGCCGAGAGCTTGATGCTGATGTTCGAGTAACGAGGATGTCCATGTCGCGTGAAGTCGGTGCCGACACGCCAATCTCAAAATCAGATGATGAGTGGCGCAATCAATTGTCGGAAGAACAATATCAAGTCACTCGTTGTGGCGGCACTGAGCGCGCCTTTACCGGCCCCTATTGGGATAATAAAGACCCTGGTCGCTATGATTGTATTTGCTGCCATACCCCGCTTTTTAGCTCCGACAGCAAATATGATAGCGGCAGCGGCTGGCCTAGTTTCTTCGAGCCTCTAGCCGCTGATGTTGTCGCGAGCCGCGAGGACCTATCGCACAACATGCGTCGCGTCGAAACGCTGTGCGCGTCTTGCGGCGCACATTTAGGTCATGTTTTCCCAGACGGCCCGCAGCCAACGGGCTTACGCTACTGCATTAATGGAACCGCACTTCATTTTGTTGCCAAAGAGTAGCAAATGCAGCCGCCTCGTCCTGCACAGATTATCCATCAGGAGATACATCACGGTTTTGTAAAATCGGATGAGTATCATTGGTTGCGCGATGATAATTGGCAACACGTGATGCACGATCCTAGTGTGTTGAACGCCGATATTCGCGCCCATATCGAGGCCGAGAATACCTATACTGACCATGTTTTGGCGCCCATGGAAGATCTACGACAAAAGCTGTTTGCCGAAATGCGCGGGCGGGTTGAAGAAAACACCGCCACCGTGCCCGTCAATACTGGCCCCTATGCCTGGAATACGCGTTATCGTGCCGATGATGAGCATCCGCTCATCTGCCGCGGGTCACGCGATTGCCATCCCGATGGCACTGATATCATTGTCGATTGTAATCGTTTGGCCGAAGGACAGGCCTATTTTAAATTAATTGGCTCGGAAAACACCGACGATAATCAGCGCTTAGCACTGGCTATGGATTTTAGCGGCGGTGAGTTCCTAACCATTCGCATTTGTGATGCGGATAAAAAAGCCTTCCTGAGCGACAGACTCGAACGTGCCGCTGGCGCCATGGCGTGGTCGGCCGATGGCCAAATTTTATTTTATATTCGATTAGACGATAACCACCGCCCCTATCAGGTGATGCGGCATCAGCTCGGGCAAGCGCAAAGTGACGATGTCTGTATTTACGAAGAAAAAGACGCCGGTTTTTTTCTGTCGCTGAGTAAATGTGCCAGCGGACGCTTTATAACCATAGACGCGCATGACCACGAGACGACTGAAAGCTGGCTAATTGATGCGCATGCCCCAGATAATTCGCTCCGCTGTGTCGCACCGCGCAAAGCTGGGGTGCAATATTTTGTCGAGGATGATGCCGCGCGTGACCAATTGATAATCCTGACCAATTGGCAAATGCAAGGCCGTGCCGATGATTTCCAAATTGTCACCGCGCCTGCTGCGGCCCCCGCTCAAGAGCACTGGCAGCCGCTCGTCCCCCACCAAGTGGGGCATCTGATCCTCGACCTCAACATTTATAGCGATCATCTCGTTATGCTGATCCGCGCTAACGCCCTGCCCTATATACGGGTGTTAAATATGCGCGATGGCCACGCCCAAAATATCGCCTTTGACGAAGCGACTTATGACCTCGTTTTGCACGCCAACGCTGAATATGAGAGCCAAATATTACGTTTCACGTATAGTTCGATGACAACGCCCGCCGAGGTCTATGACTACGATATGGTCGCTAAGACGCGTCAGCATCGCCGTTCGCAAGTCGTACCCAGTGGTCATGATCCGCATGATTATATCACCCAACGTCTATGGGCCACTGGACATGACGGGGTAAAAATTCCGATTTCTGTACTGCGTCACAAAGATACCCCAACTGATGACAGCGCCCCCGTTCTTCTCTATGGCTACGGCTCTTACGGCATCACCATTCCCGCCACGTTTGCCATCGCCCGCTTAAGCCTCGTCCAACGCGGCTTCATTTACGCGATCGCCCATATCCGCGGCGGCAAGGCTTGCGGCTATAATTGGTTCGAGCAAGGCCGCCGCGCCCTGAAGCAAAATACTTTCAGGGATTTTATTGCCGCTGCCGAACATCTCATTGACATTGGCTACTGCCGCAAAGGCAATATTACGATTCATGGCGGCAGTGCCGGCGGCCTTTTGGTCGGCGCCTGTCTGAATATGGCACCCGATCTATTTCGCGCCGCCGTCGCCGAAGTTCCTTTTGTCGATACGCTTACGACCATGCTCGACGAAAGCTTGCCTCTCACCCCTCCCGAATGGCCCGAATGGGGAAACCCAAAGGCGAGCGCCGTCGACTTCCAGACCATTGCCGCTTACGCGCCCTATGAGAATGTCAGCCAGCAGGCTTACCCGCATATTCTCGCGACAGCCGGCCTCACAGACCCGCGTGTTACCTATTGGGAACCGGCAAAATGGATTGCCCGCTTGCGCGATCGGCGCACCGACAATGGGCTGACGCTTCTGAAAACAGAGATGCAAGCTGGCCATGGTGGTCCGGCTGGGCGTTTTAACCAATTAAAAGAAAATGCTTTCGTCTATAGCTTCATCTTGCATTGCTATGCAGATAGGACAGAACATCATGGATAAATTTAAAACAGCTACGCCGCAAGAATACGGTTTTGATAAAGATCGCATTGGTATCATTGAGGGTTTCTTACAGAGCTATCTCGATAAGAGCAAATTGCCGAATTGGGGTCTGACCATTATGCGCCACGGGCATATCC
>JAYODZ010000161.1:977-3300 GCA_038106515.1 Rhodobiaceae bacterium | reverse complement strand
TGACGAATGCCGTGCTGGTCGCAGCCGAGCCTGTTGGTGAACTTATGCTGGTTGGCCCTGGTGCGGGTGGCGGCGCCACGGCTTCAGCGGTTTTGAGTGATATTGCGGATTTAGCGGGGGGCTTCGGGCGGTCATTATTCGCCCGTCATCCTCGTGAGTTGTTGAGCGCCGAGATTGTCGAAGGTTTACCTGCTAGCGAATGGTATTTGCGGTTCTTGCTGGAGGATAAGCCGGGCAGTATGGCAAGGGTGACGCAGATTCTTGCCGATAAAGGTGTTTCGATTGAACAGGTTATCCAACGCGGGCCGAGCGAGGCCGAATCCCGCTTGCCCGTCGTGTTTATCACCCATAAAGTCGAGGAATCGCATATAAAACAAGCAGTCGCCGAGGTCAGGGGGCTTGAGGGTATTGTCGGCGAGAATTTATGTCTCCCCGTTTTTACTGACTAATTTTAGGCGTTGAAGGATAGGAAAAAAATGGCCGTTATTGACAGAATTCTCTCTCTTGAAGTTGCTCGCGTGACCGAGCGCGCCGCTGTTTCGGCGTCGCGTTTGATTGGTCGTGGCGATGAAAAAGCTGCCGATCAGGCGGCGGTTGATGCTATGCGGCGCGAGCTCAATGCTCTCGATATTGATGGCGAAGTCGTCATCGGTGAGGGGGAGCGCGACGAAGCGCCAATGCTTTATATTGGTGAGAAAGTTGGAACCGGCAAAGGGCCAAAGGTCGACATTGCGCTCGATCCGCTCGAAGGCACGACGCTGACGGCTAAAGGAATGGCCAATGCCTTAGCGGTCATCGCTGTTGCCGAAAAAGGTAGCCTTTTGAATGCACCCGATGTCTATATGGAAAAAATTGCCGTCGGAGCGGGTTTGCCGGCCGGCATTATTGATCTCGATGCTGCGCCCGACGAAAATGTCCGGCAAGTAGCAAAAGCGCTGAAGCTCGATGTCACTCATGTCAACGTATGTATTCTCGACCGCCCACGTCATGCCGCTATGATTGAGGCAGTTCGTAGTGTCGGCGCGCGGGTGACATTGATCACCGATGGTGATGTTGCTGGCGTTATTCATACCACTGATCCAACTACGGGGATCCATCTTTACATGGGAACGGGCGGTGCGCCCGAGGGTGTGCTCGCCGCTGCCGCTTTGCGGTGCACGGGTGGACAAATGCAGGGGCGTTTGTTGTTAAACGATAAAGAACAACGTGATCGGGCCGCTAAAATGGGGATTTCCGATTTCGAAAAGAAATATTCGGTTGAAGAAATGGCCAAAGGCGATGTTATGTTCTCTGCCACTGGCGTAACCAAGGGCACTATGCTTGGCGGTATCGTCAATAACGGTCTCGATATTTGGACCGATACTGTGCTGATGCGGTCTTCGACGGGTACAATTCGTTGGATCAAAGCGCGCCATACGCATATGGAAAAATTTCATTTGGATGACTGACGCCCGCGTCGAAGACTATCTTTTAGGCGTAGAGACGTCTTGTTCTGGCCGCCGTTGGCTGGAGCGTGCAATCGACGAGCGTTATGTGCAGGCGGCCATTCAACGCTATGGCATGCCCGATATTCTAGCTCGTATTTTGAACGCCCGAGGGGTCGCTCTCGAGGCGATCGAGGACTATCTTAATCCGCGATTGCGCGAGTTGGTTCCGGATCCGTCGATCTTGGCCGATATGGATCGGGCGACTGCACGGCTGATACAGGCAATTCAAAACCAAGAAAAAATCGTTATTTTTGGCGACTATGATGTCGATGGAGCGACCTCTACAGCCCTGTTTTTACGTTACCTATCAATGCTTGGCGTCACGGCTGGGTTTTATATTCCGGATCGCATGACCGAGGGGTATGGGCCCAATGAACCCGCCATGGAGAAACTTCACGAAGACGGCTATCGTGTTGTTGTGACAGTCGATTGTGGGACTATGGCGCATGTCGCCCTGGCGCGCGCTGAAACACTGGGTCTGGACGTTATCGTGGTCGATCATCACCAGACAGGAGAGGCGCCGCCAAAGGCTTTGGCTCTTGTCAATCCGCGCCGCGTCGACGATGCTAGTGGTCTCGGCCATCTTGCGGCGGTTGGGGTCAGTTTTATGGTCTTGGTCGGCCTAAATCGTGGTTTGCGGCAGGCAGGCTATTTTGCCGATCGCGATGAACCTAATTTACTCAACTTATTGGACCTCGTGGCGCTCGGCACCGTATGCGATGTTGTGCCCTTGCGCGACTTAAATCGGGCGTTTGTTTTGCAAGGGATAAAAATCTTGCAGTCGCGGCAAAATGTTGGATTAGCTGCGCTAGCCGATGTGTCGCGCGCGCAGCCGC
>JAYODZ010000161.1:0-967 GCA_038106515.1 Rhodobiaceae bacterium | reverse complement strand
GCTGGAGGCCGCGTTGGCGAATCAAGCTTGGGACCGCGGTTGCTTTTATCGAATGACAAGGAGGAGGTGACGGCCTTGGCCATGCGCCTCGATGCCTATAATACCGAGCGCCGTGCCCTCGAAGCAAAAGTGCTCGATCGAGCCTCGTTGCAACTTGAGGCTGAGACCGCGGGTTCTAATATGGTGCCGCCAGCGCTGATCGCGGCCGATCAGGACTGGCACCCAGGCGTCATCGGTATTGTTGCGGGTCGCTTGAAAGATCGTTTCTATCGTCCAGTATTTGTTATTTCTTTCGATGAAGATGGCGCGGGGAAAGGATCGGGCAGGTCGATACCTGGCTTTGATTTGGGTCAGATGGTGTCAAAGGCCGTAGGGCTGGGGCTGATTAAAGGCGGCGGCGGCCACGCCATGGCGGCAGGCGTGAGCCTGACACAAGATCAATTAGCGGGCTTTAAAGACTTTGTGCTGCAAGAATGTGCGCTCGCGGCAACCGAATCGAGCCGCGCTCTACGTTGCGATGCAGCGCTGCAACCATCCGCCGCGACACGTGATTTGCTGGATATGATCGACCAAGCGGGTCCTTATGGCGCCGGTAACCCAGAGCCTCGATTTGTCATTCCGGCGGCCAAAATTACCTACCGAAAAGAGGTTTCGGGGGGGCATATTCAGTGCACCCTTGCGGACTCGGGTAGTGGAAAATTGAAGGCTATTGCTTTCGCATCGTTAGAAGAAACGGTGCGCAATCGTCTGTTGCAGCATCAGGGGCCATTGCATATTGTCGGGGCATTGCGCGCCGACGATTGGCAGGGCCGCCGCGGTGTCCAGTTCGTGATTCAGGATATTGCTATACCGTAAGACTGCAGCCATCAGATGGCTTGATCTTCGACGAAAAAGATACTATATCAGCGTCATTCGCGTCGATGCGCCCTTCGTCTATCGGTTAGGACGCTAGGTTTTCAACCTGGAA
>JAYODZ010000019.1:0-22580 GCA_038106515.1 Rhodobiaceae bacterium | reverse complement strand
GCGTACGGGTGGTTGAAAACGGCAAAGCTAAATTTATCGCCGTCGAGGTGATCGCCAATGCCGCCGAGAGCGCATGGGTAACGGGGCTTGATGATGGTGCCGATTTGATCGTCGTTGGGCAAGATTATATTCGCGATGGCGAGACCGTAACCATTCCGTCAGGCGCTGAGGAACAAGGAAAAACCCTCGAGCGTTTTAGCGCCAAATAATTAGGGCAAGGTCGACAGGATGTATCAATTTGTTTTATGGGCGATCAAGCGAAGCCGAGCCGTTCTGACCATTATGATGGCATTGGTGATTGGCGGCATGGCGGCTTATTCAACCATCCCGCGCGAAGCCGACCCCGATATTCCAATCCCCTATATTTATGTCGGCGTAGTTCTGCCGGGCATTTCGCCAGCCGATGCTGAGCGCCTCATCGTTAAGCCTTTAGAGCTTGAACTACGGCGCTTATCTGGCGTTGAAGAAGTTATTTCGACAGCGGCGCAAAATTATGGCGCCGTTATTTTGAAATTCGATGTCAGCTTCGATAAGGATCAGGCGCTGATTGACGTTCGCGAGAAAGTCGATACAGCCAAATCCGAACTCCCCGAGGACGCCGAAGAGCCAACCATCCGCGAATTTAACGCTGCCCTGTTCCCCGTCATTATGGTGAACCTCTCGGGCGATGCCCCCGAGCGCGAATTATACCAGCGTGCCCAAGCTTTGAAGGATGAGATTTCAGCTCTGCCCAGCGTTCTGGAGGCTGATCTCGTCGGCAATCGCGAGGAGCTTCTCGAAATAATTATCGATCCGCGGATGATGGAAGTTCACGGCATCACCCCCAATCAAATCTACCAGATCATTGCCCAAAATAACCGACTGATCCCTGCTGGCTCGCTCGACAATGGTACGGGGCGTTTTTCTATCAGCGTGCCGGGTCTGATCGAAGACATTCAAGATCTCGAGACCATCGCCATCAAAACCGATGGCGATGCGGTTGTTCGCTTGTCTGACATTGCGCAAATTCGGCGTGGCTTTAAGGATGCCACTGCTTTTGCCCGCTATAATGGCAAAGCGGCCATCTCCATCGAAGTGACCAAACGCATTGGCGCCAACATCATTGATACCACCGCCGCTGTCCGAGAGGTTACCGATGCCTTTACGGCGAATTGGCCGGAAACCATTAAGGTCGACTATTCGTCCGATTTCTCGACCGTCATTTTCGACATGATCGGCGGGCTTGAAGTATCTATTACCAATGCGATTGCGCTGGTGATGATCTTGGTGATTGCCGCGCTCGGCCTGCGCTCGGCTTTGTTGGTCGGTGTTGCCATTCCAACCTCATTCTTGATCGGTTTTTTTATTATCGATGTTCTCGGTTACACGCTGAACCTGATGATCCTGTTTGGTCTCGTCCTATCGGTTGGGATATTGGTCGATGGCGCGATTGTAATTGTCGAATATGCCGATCGAAAAATGGCGGAGGGCGACACGCGCCAACGCGCTTATGCGCTGGCGGCCTCCCGCATGTTTTGGCCGGTCACATCCTCCACCTTGACGACATTGGCCGCCTTCGGCCCGATGCTGTTTTGGCCTGGTGTCAGCGGGCGGTTTATGTCCTATCTACCGATCACCGTGATTATTGTGCTGTTGGCGTCGCTCGTCACCGCGATGGTGTTTTTACCCGTCCTTGGCGGTCTTTTCGGCAAATCCGAACAAGAAGGTGATGAAGTCTTATCAGGGCTGGCGGCCGAGAGCGATCTCGACGTCCGCGAAATGCCGGGGTTCACGGGCTTCTACGTCCGCTTCATCTCAAAATGTATTGAGTATCCAGGTCGCACATTGCTCGCCGCCGTCCTGCTCATGTATGGAATTTTAAATCTGTATGGCACCTTCGGACGCGGTATTGAATTTTTCATCCAAATGGAACCGCATCAAGCCAATGTTTTCGTTCGCGCGCGCGGCAATTTATCGGCGCAGGATTCTGACCGCCTGACGAAGCGGGTTGAAAACATCATTATCAACACACCGGGCATAGAATCTGCTTTCAGTGTTTCGGCCGTCTCCGGTGACAGCGCCTTGAGTGGCGAACGCAATCAGCCGCGCGACACAATCGGCCGCATTTTGGTGGAGTTTTCGCATTTCTCGACGCGCAAGCGGTCAACTTTGATCCTTGCGGATATCGAGGAACAAGCCAATAAAATCCCGGGCATCTATGTCGAAACCCGCAAGCGCGAAGACGGTCCGCCAACAGGCAAAGATGTCGAAATCGAGATTTCTGGCCACAATTTTTCCGCCCTCAACCAAGCAGCGAAAATTATCCGCGGCTATCTAGATAGCCGTACCGATCAAGTACAAGATGTCGAGGACACCCGCGACCTCCCCGGTATTGAATGGTCGCTCGTGGTGGATCGCGAAGCGGCGGGACGATTTGGTGTCGACATCGGACAGCTCGGCGGCATTGTGCAGTTTGTTACTGGCGGCGTCTTGGTCGGTCACTATCGCCCAGACGATTCTGAAGACGAACTTGATATTCGCGCTCGGTTCCCCGTCGATAGCCGCTCGATCGATCAGCTCGACGAGTTGAGGGTTTCCACGCCCTCTGGCTTGGTGCCAATTTCAGCCTTCGTTACGCGCGATGCTGGACAAAAAATTGGTCAAATATCGCGCAAAGATGGCCTCCGCGTTATTAACCTTCGAGCCAATACGCGGATTGATCCAGAGACTGGGCGCAAAATCATCGCTGATAAAGCCGTACAAGACTTCCAACAATGGCTGACGGGCGTCACCCTCCCGGCTGGCGTGAAGGTCGAGCTGTTGGGCGCCAATAAAGAACAACGCGACGCCGCCGAATTTTTGGGCAAGGCAATGATCGCTTCCCTATTCCTGATGTTTATCGTGCTGCTATTGCAATTTAACTCCATCTATTTGTCGTTCGTCACCCTCTCAACGGTCATCATGTCAACGGTCGGGGTGATGCTGGGCATGTTGCTGACGGGTCAACTCTTTAGCGTAGTGATGACGGGGACGGGCATTGTCGCCCTTGCCGGCATCGTCGTTAACAACTCCATCGTTTTGATTGATACTTTCCAGCGGCTAAACCGCGATATGTCCTCGCGCGACGCGATCTTGCGCGCTGCAGCGCAACGTCTCCGGCCAATCTTGATTACAACGATAACAACAATGATCGGGCTGTTACCAATGGCTCTGCACGTGACCGTTAATGTCGTGAGCCGCTCAATCGAGTTCGGCGCACCTGAAGGCTTCTGGTGGGTGCAGTTTGCCACGGCCATTATTTTCGGCTTAGGCTTCTCAACACTGCTCACCCTGATCTTGGTGCCCGTGATGATTACCCTACCGGAGAAGCTCTCGACTGTACGCCACTGGGGTCGCGAGCGACTGTCAGCTATACGCGGCGTATAGGCATCTGCGAGGTGGAAATGGTGCCGGGAAGGTGCCGTAGCTGGGCGATTTTGTCTACTCTGAGACCATCTTTAAGCGCCGTTGAAAACTTGCATAGCCAAAGGGCAAAGCGGCAACATAGAGCACACAGAGCAGCGACAACCCAAACCATGGGAACGTGAACAGCCCCGCCGCCAAAAGCGCCAACGACACCATAATCGGCAACACATGCTCGCGCGGCACGCTGGCCATGCGTCCTTTGCCTGAAAAAGTCGGAAAACGTGACACCATAAGGCAAGCGATCGAAACCGTATAACCAATAATCACCCAAGGCGCATTCCGCAGATCGAGCCAATCGGAAAACTGTAGCCAAATTGGCGCCAATACCAAAATGCCAGCGGCCGGCGTCGGTACTCCGATAAAATATTCCCGCATCCACTGCGGCCGATCGGGATCGTCAATCGTCGCATTAAAGCGCGCCAAACGCAGCGCACAACAAGCGCCAAAAAAGATCAGCACCATCCAACCGGCGCGGTGTAATTCGCTCAAGCCCCAGACATAAAGAACTAAAATCGGGGCCAAGCCGAAACTCATAAAATCTGCCAAGCTATCGAGCTGCGCGCCCATCGGGCTTTCGGCTTTCAGCAAGCGCGCAATACGACCATCGAGCATATCCAAGAAAGCCGCACCGCAAATCGACAGCACGGCCATCTCATATTTACCGGCTAAGCCGAAGCGAACCGCCGTTAAGCCGAGACTGAGCGCCAGCAGTGTTAAGGCATTCGGTATTAACTTGGCGAGCGGAAATAAGCGTTTGCCGCGCTTGCTTTGCTTTTCTTGCTGCTCAACTGTCACTGTGTCACAGCCTCGCGCGCCGCTTCGTCGCTATCGGCATCAGCCAGAACTGTCTCGCCAGCAATCGCAGTTTGCCCCACCGAAACCATGGGTATAACGCCTTCCGGCAGATAAATATCTAAGCGGCTCCCAAACCGGATCAACCCAAAGCGCTCGCCAACCGTATATTGATCGCCCTCATTAGCGTAATTCACAATCCGTCGCGCCACCAAACCCGCAATTTGAACGACAATAATGTCACTACCATCGGATAAAGCGATTTGCATGGTGTGGCGTTCATTGGCCTCGCTCGCTTTATCCAAATCGGCGTTCAGGAATTGCCCTGTACGGTACAAGGATTTCTCGACCGCGCCGCTAACCGGCATGCGGTTCACATGGCAATTGAAGACATTCATGAAGACCGAGATACGCGTGCGCTTTTCTAATCCGCGCCCCAATTCCGGCGGTAGCACGGCTTCAGTAATCATATTTACGACGCCATCGGCTGGGCTGATAATTAGCCCGTCGCGCTGCGGCGTGGTCCGCGCCGGATCGCGAAAGAAGTAAGTGCACCACAGCACCAAGATAACACCAATCCAACCGAGAACTGGTGAAACCAGGAAAAACAACACATCCAACAGGGCAAAAATCGCAATAAACCTGTATCCTTCAGGATGGATAGGAACAAGAACGGACGTTAGGCTTCGCATTAGATTTTTCTTTCTCCGAACGGCTCAGTCGCATTTAATCGACGCCAGAGCACCGCTTTTAATGCGGGGTTGCGCTGACGCCATCTTTATAGAGCTTATATATTAGCGCATCCCGCAAGGCTTCAAAAGAGGCAACGACAATATTCTCATTTACACCAATCGTACGCCAGCTGTGGCCGCGGCTATCTTTGCTTTCAATGGTTACGCGCGTCACCGCCTCGGTACCGGTATTGAGGATACGCACTTTATAATCCGTCAAGCGCATATCGTCGATCACGCTCGCATAGCGTCGCAAGTCACCGCGAAAGGCATTATCCAAAGCGTTGACGGGACCATTTCCGCTCCCCTTGGTTTCAACCAATTCGCCGTCAATAATCAGGCGCACAGATGCTTCTGAGACGGCTTCCCCGCTACCGGACTGCTCGACACGCACCTCATATCCGGCAACATCAAAAAAATCTTCGACCCGCTCAAGCTCGCGCAGAGCCAAAATTTCAAAGGACGCGCCGACCCCGTCATAGCTATAGCCCTCAGCCTCTTTGCGCTTAACTTGAAACAAAATACGATCAACTGCGGGATCGTCTTTTTCGACCGCAATACCCGCAGAATTAAGGCGGTCCAGAATATTGCTTTTGCCCGCCTGATCCGAAACCAAGATTGTGCGCTGGTTCCCAACCAATGATGGCGCAACGTGCTCATAGGTCGATGGGTCTTTCATTACCGCCGAGACATGGATACCCCCCTTATGGGCAAAAGCCGAGGCACCAACATAGGGCGCATGGCGGTTGGGGGTACGATTGAGAATATCATCCAACATGCGCGATACTTGCGTCAGGCTCGTAAGATCCTCTCTCGCGATCGAGACCTCAAGCTGGTCAGCCAAGCGCGGTTTCAACATCAAAGACGGGATCAACGAAATCATATTGGCGTTACCACAGCGCTCGCCGAGACCGTTCAACGTGCCCTGCACTTGGCATACTCCCGCCTCGATCGCCGCCAGCGAATTGGCCACCGCATTCTCGGTATCATTATGAGCATGAATGCCGAGATGCGCCCCGTCAAACCGCGCCGCGATGGCGGTGACAATGTCATATACTTCTTGCGGCAGGGTTCCCCCGTTGGTGTCGCACAGAACAGCCCAACGCGCGCCGGCACCCAAGGCTGCGTCAATGCAGGCTAAGGCGTAATCCGGATTAGCCTTATAGCCGTCGAAAAAATGCTCGCAGTCGATCATCGGCTCGCGTCCTGCTGCCGCCACGGCTAAAACACTTTCCCGAATAGTTTGCAAATTATCCTCGCGCGGAATTCCTAAAGCGACATCGACATGGTAATCCCAAGACTTGGCCACCAGGCAAATGGCTTCGGCGCGGGCGTCCAAAATTTCACGAAACCCAGGATCGTTGTCGGCACTCCGGCCAGCGCGTTTGGTCATCCCAAAAGCAGTCATCTTGGCCTTTGTCAGCGTCGGGGCTTCGGCAAAAAACTGACTGTCGGTTGGATTGGCACCGGGATAGCCGCCTTCAATATAATCCAGCCCCAGCTTATCTAGGGCGGCGCTAATCCGAATTTTATCCGCCACACTAAAGTCTACGCCGGCGGTTTGTTGGCCATCGCGTAACGTCGTGTCGAATAAATATAATTTGCGCTTTTTCATACCCTTACTATCACCAGCTTTGCCGCAGAATGAAACCGAATTTTTACGATATGGCTCTAGCCCGCCTCGCCCTGCAACCGTTTCACGACACGTTCACGGCCAATCTGCAAAATAAGATTTTGCATTTCCGGGCCGTGCGCTTGCCCCGTTAACGCCAAGCGGAGCGGCATAAAAAGCGCTTTGCCTTTGCGCCCCGTTTGCGCTTTCAAATCCTCGGTCCACGCGCCCCATGTCGTCTCTGACCACGGATGGGCTGGCAACAAGCTCAACGCCGTAGCGATATAGTCTGCGTCCTCAGCGGCAATCTCGGGCGTCACACGGCCATTGACCATGGCGAAATAACTATTGGCATCATTGACGCTCTCCAAGTTACCGCGAATGGTCTCCCATAACACCGCATCGACGTCGAGCCCCATGGCCTGCAAGCGATCGGCAACCGCTTCCAAGGGCAGTTCATTCATCAATTTTTTATTGAGCCGCTTTAACTCTTCGACATCAAACCGCGCCGGCGCGCGGCCCAAGCGGGCAAAGTCAAAGCCTTCGATCAACGGGTCGAGCGCCGTGAAGGCCTCGATCGGATCGGCCGACCCTAGCCGCGCGATTAAGCTATTGACGCTCATAGCCTCCAAGCCCATGTCGCGCAAATCCTGCAAAGACAGCACGCCCATACGTTTTGATAAGCCGCCGCCGTCGGCCGATTGCAAAAGCGAAAAATGGGCGAATTCTGGAACCGAGGCGCCGAGAGCATTAAAAATTTCAACCTGTGTCGCCGTATTGGTGACATGGTCTTCGCCACGCACGACATGGGTGATGTCAAAATCAATATCATCAATCACGCTCGGCAAAGTGTAGAGGTAACTGCCATCGGCGCGAATAAGAACAGGATCCGACAAGCTCGAGGTCTCAATTTTTTGTTCGCCGCGGATCAGATCGACCCACTCGACTGTGGCGCCCGAGAGCTTAAAACGCCAATGCGGTGTACGCCCTTCAGCTTCCATGGCAGCGCGATCAGCATCGCTCATCTCCAACGCCGCACGGTCATAAACCGGTGGCAAGCCCCGCGCCAGCTGGCGCTTGCGCTTGCGCTCCAACTCATCAGGGGTTTCGTAACAAGCATAGACGAGACCCCGGCTTTTCAAATCAGCAATCACTTCATCATAACGCTCAAACCGTTCGGATTGACGCGCCCGCACATCGACCGTCAGGCCGAGCCAGGCCAAATCCGCTTCAATTGCTTGCGCAAATTTTTCTTCCGAACGCGCAACATCGGTATCATCCAAGCGCAACATAAATTCGCCCTTATGGCGACGGGCATAGAGCCAACAGAATAGAGCAGCGCGGGCATTGCCAACATGCAATAATCCGGTAGGGCTCGGCGCAAAACGGGTACGAACGGTCATAGTCAGTCTTCTCTTACCTTAATACCAATTAACCTTTGAAACGCGCATCGCGAAACCCATTGGTGATTGGGTACCGGCGATCGCGTCCGAAATTACGGCGACCGATTTTTGGCCCCGGCGCCGACTGTCGCCGTTTATACTCGGAAACATAGAGTAGATGCTCGATATGCTTCACTGTCTCCGGCGCATAGCCTCGCGCGACGACGTCTTCGAAGCCGCACTCATCCTCGACCAATGCCGTCAAGATACCATCGAGAATATCATAGGGCGGCAAACTATCCTCATCCTTTTGGTCCTCGCGTAATTCAGCGCTTGGCGGCTTCTCGATAATCGAAACAGGGATCACTTCCCCCTCAGGCCCCTGACCGCCCAGCGGCACGCTAACATTGCGCCACCGACACAGCGCGAAGACATCGGTTTTATAAATATCCTTGATCGGGTTATAGCCCCCATTCATGTCGCCATAGAGCGTCGCGTAACCGACAGACACCTCGCTTTTATTACCCGTCGTCACCAGCATGTATCCAAGTTTATTGGACAGCGCCATCAACAGAGTGCCGCGAATGCGTGACTGGATATTTTCCTCGGTAATGTCGCGCGCGCGCCCTTCGAATAAAGGCGCCAGACTGCTCTCACCTGCCGCGACCATTGGCGATATGGCGATCGTGTCGAGCTGGACGCCGAGCGCTGTCGCACAAGCCGCGGCATCATCGAGACTGGCTTGGCTGGTAAAGCGCGACGGCAACATGAAGCACCGCACGCGGTCAGCACCAATCGCATCGACCGCCAGAGCGGCACACAAAGCACTATCGACACCGCCCGATAACCCCAGCAAAACGCCAGGGAAGCGGTTTTTCTCGACATAGTCTCGTAAACCGATAAGTGCAGCTTGGTACATATCACCATGATTATCATCGGCGGGATCATCCCGCCCCTCGCCCAGACCAGAGGCGGTGTCGAACATCGACAAATCAGTTTGCCAACGCGGCAGCTGATGCACAATTTGACCAGCCGCATTCATCACGAAGCTCGAGCCATCAAAGACCAATTCATCTTGGCCGCCCAGTTGATTGACATAGACCAAGGGTAAGCGTGTCTCCAAACAGCGCTTTCGCACATGCATCAGGCGCTGCCCATGTTTATCTGTTTCGTAGGGCGACCCATTGGGAGAAATGAGCAGCTCTGCCCCGCGCGACTTGAGATGCAAGGCAACATCGGCGAACCACAAATCTTCACAAATTGGCAGGCCGATGCGCAATCCGGCCAATTCCACCGGTTCTGGCATCGCCCCGCTGGCAAATAGTCTTTTTTCATCAAAAACTGCATAATTCGGCAAATGCACCTTATGGCGGACCGCATATTGGCCTCCCTCGGCAAGCATCACGCTATTATAGAGTTGCCCATTTTCAACCCAAGGTAGGCCGAAAATCACCGCCGGACCGCCGTCTGCTGTCTCGCGCGCCAAGCTTTCAGCTATATCGCGACAATGCGCGACAAAGGCCCGTTTTAAGACCAAATCTTCGGGAGGATATCCAGTTAAAAAGAGCTCGCTCGCGACCACGCAAGCCGCACCATTTGCCCGTTTGCGGGCCGCGCTCAATAACGCGGCATTCGCTTGCAATGCTCCAACGGTAGGATTTTCTTGCAACAGGGCAAACTTCATAACCACTCCGATCTGTGTACTGTGTAGCGCGACAGCCCGTAGGCGACAAGTCTCGAAATCCTTGCGGGCGCTAAAAAAAGCTAAAAATCAAACTGTTGGGGGTTTAATTTCGGTCAGCTTCGCCGTATATGATGAGTAATAGAGAGGTTATCGTATGTCACAGAACTGGTCGCCCAAGTCTTGGCGCAACTTTCCCGTCAAGCAAGTGCCGTCTTACCCTGATCAGGGTCTGCTGGAGACCGTCGAGCATCGGCTTGCCGGCTTCCCGCCTTTGGTATTTGCTGGCGAAGCACGCAATTTGAAAAAGCAACTCGCTGAGGTCGCAGCTGGTAAGGCCTTTTTGCTCCAAGGCGGCGATTGCGCCGAGAGCTTTGCCGAGCACCATGCCGACAATATTCGCGACACTTTCCGTGTGTTGTTACAAATGGCTGTCGTGCTTACCTATGGGGCAAAATTACCCGTCATTAAGGTTGGGCGCATGGCTGGCCAATTTGCCAAGCCGCGCTCGGCAGATACTGAAACCATTGATGGCGTGGAATTGCCGAGCTATCGCGGCGATATTATTAACGCCATTGAATTTGAAAGCGGCGCCCGTGTTCCCAATCCGGAACGACAAATAGCTGCCTATCGGCAAGCCGCCTCAACCCTTAATCTTCTGCGCGCTTTTGCCAAGGGCGGCTATGCCGATCTCAGCGAAGTACACCGGTGGAACCAAGGCTTTGTCGCCAATAGCCCGCAAGGCGAACGCTACGAAGCCATGGCCAGCAAAATTGATGAAGCTTTAGCCTTTATGCAGGCCTGCGGCATTGATAGCCGTACCGCGCCACAAATGGGCATGGTCGACTTTTTCACCAGCCACGAAGCCTTGTTATTGGGCTATGAAGAAGCCCTCACCCGCCTCGACAGCACTTCGGGAGATTATTACTGCACCTCGGCGCATATGCTATGGATTGGCGATCGGACACGCCAGCCCGATGGGGCGCATGTCGAGTTTATGCGCGGCATTAAAAATCCGATCGGCATTAAATGCGGCCCATCGCTGGCGCCTGATGAACTCAATGTCCTGCTCGACAAACTGAACCCGAATAATGAGCCTGGTCGGATTACGCTGATCTCGCGCTTTGGCCATGACAAAGTTGGCGATCACTTACCGCAACTGATCCGCGCTGTTAAAAATTCTGGTCATACTGTTGTCTGGTCTTGCGACCCGATGCACGGCAACACCATTAAAGCGTCGAACGGCTATAAGACCCGACCTGTCGATATGGTCCTCAGCGAAGTCAA
Source organism: Rhodobiaceae bacterium (assembly GCA_038106515.1). Lineage (GTDB taxonomy): Bacteria > Pseudomonadota > Alphaproteobacteria > RS24 > RS24 > JAYODZ01. Next base: position 11,651 of record JAYODZ010000019.1, on the reverse strand, counting down.
AAACTTCATCGACGTGCATACGGCAGAGGGTACCTTCCCTGGCGGCATTCACTTTGAAATGACGGGCCAGAATGTCACCGAATGTCTAGGTGGTGCTCAAGCCATTTCCGAAGAAGATTTATCGTCGCGCTACCATACGCATTGCGATCCCCGCCTCAATGGATCGCAAGCGCTCGAATTGGCTTTTCTGATCGCCGAGCATATTCACGGTTCCAACGATAAAAATCGTGCCGTTGCTTAATCGGGTTCAGGCGTCTTAAACGTCACCATTTCCTCGGCTGCGGTTGGGTGAACCGCAATCGTGGCATCGAATTGCGCTTTTGTTGCCCCCATGGTGACAGCAATACCAAAAGCTTGGATCATTTCGCCGGCCGATGGACCAATAATGTGTAGACCTAAAACCTTGTCGCTCGCTTTATCGACAATTAGCTTCATCAACATTTGCTCGGCATTACCCGATAGAGTGTTTTTCATCGGGCGGAACCGTGCCTTATAAATATCAACCTTATGGTCGCGGCGCGCCTCGGCCTCGCTGATACCAACAGTTCCGATCTCGGGCTGCGAAAAAACGGCTGTCGGAATGATGCTATGGTCAACCGCCTGAGGATTGTTGTTGAAGACAGTCTCGGCAAAGGCTGCCCCTTCACGAATGGCGACAGGCGTCAGCGCCGCCCGCTCGGTCACATCGCCCACCGCGTAGATTGACGGCACGGACGATTGCGAAAAGGCATCGACCACCACCTCGCCTTTTATCCCCAAAGCCACGCCAACGTCTTCAAGCCCAAGGTCGCGCGTATAGGGCACGCGTCCCGTGGCATACATGACGAGCCCAGTCTCGGCGCTTTGGCCATCTTCATATTCAACTCGAACGCCGCTACCTTGAGGCGCGATTGACGCAATATTACTGTTGAGCCGCAGCTTGATACCACGGGCTTGCATAGCCGCGCTCAAATGTTCGCGAATATCGTCATCAAAGCCACGTAAAATTTGCTCGCCGCGATAAACGAGATCGGTTTTGACGCCCAAGCCGTTGAAAATACCAGCAAACTCGACAGCGATATAGCCGCCGCCGACAATCGTGATTGCCTCTGGCAAACGTTCCAAATCAAACGCTTCATTAGAGGTAATGGCATGCTCAATCCCTGGTATTTGTGGCATGTTGGGTGTTGCCCCCACCGCAATCAAAATATAGCGGGCGGAGATATTGCGGTCGCCGATACGCACCTCGTGCGGCCCCGTCAAGCGCGCGCGGCCGGCGATGATCTCGACCCCGCTGGCACCGAGATTACGGGTATAAATAGCGTTCAGCCGATCAAATGTTGCTGGCGGTACCTGCCAGCCGAAGCCCGCTGCATCCTCAAATTCCTCTCGAAAATGACTGGCATAGACATAGAGTTTCTTGGGGACGCAACCGCGAATGACGCAGGTTCCGCCGACGCGAAACTCTTCAACAATCGCCACCTTAGCGCCGTAGGCGGCGCTCATCCGCGCCGCGCGCACGCCGCCACTGCCGGCGCCGATCACTAGCAAGTCATATTCGAAATCAGTCGCCACGTTACACGCCTCCAGAATAAAGCTTACAGTTGCCCCATGCGCGAAACGCCGTTCTGCCCAGCAATGAACGCCAATTTAGCCAGACCAATAAACAAGCCGTGCTCGACGACGCCGGGGATTTGGTTTAACTGCGCCGCAAAATCCTCGCAGGCCTGAATCTGACCCAAGTGGCAGTCATAAATATAGTGACCGCCATCGGTCAGCACGGGCCCCTTTTCGCCCATCCGCAAGCTTACTTCGCCAGCATTATTGGTGCGCGCCATCACATCGGCAATCATCACCGCCGTCGCTTGATGGGCAAAGATATTTACCTCAACGGGCAGCGGGAACTGTCCCAAATGCTTAACACATTTGCTGTCATCGGCTATCACCACCATAACCTCGGACGCGGCCGCAACAATCTTTTCTCGCAACAGCGCCGCACCTCCGCCTTTAATGAGGCGCATGGCTGGGTCTATTTCATCGGCACCATCAACGGTGAGATCGAGCCGCCCAAGATTACCAAGATCGTCAAGCGGAATGCCCGCCGCTTCAGCCTGCAAGCGCGTTGCTTCAGATGTTGGGACACAAACCACATTCAAGCCCGCCGCGACGCGTTCCCCCAAGCCCGCAACAAAATGTTTGGCCGTTGATCCGGTACCAAGCCCGAGCCGCATCCCATCTTGCACCAAAGCCAAAGCTTCCAACGCAGCCGCTTTTTTCATTGCGTCGATCTGATCACTCATAACTTTCTCGCCTCCTTAATCATCTGCCACGCCTCATTGATGGCTGCCATACGCGCGGTCGCGACATGCAACATTTCCGGCGGCATGCCCCGCGCTTGTAACTGGTCGGGATGATTCTCTCGCACGGCACGATAATACGCCGCGCGGATAGTGCTGTCACTTGCGCTCGGCGTCTCGCCGAGAACTAAATATGGGTCTTTAATCTCACCCTGGCCATGCCGCGAGGCGATCATGGCAAACCGCGCTTTGTCGATTTCAAAAATTTCGGCGACAATTTCTAAAAATTGCTTTTCAGCGGGGTGCAACACCCCATCCGCGTGGGCGATGAATAAAAGAACGTCGAGGACGTCTTCAAGCACTTCGGGCCGGTCACGATATAAATCGGCGATTTGGCGCGCATATGCGTCGAAGCCAGCGACATCGGCTTGCGCCAAGCGAAACACGCGCTCCAGATTGACGCGCTCTTTCTCGGGGACCCGCAACACTTGGTGCACCGCCTCGATCTCAATCGGTGAGACGCTACCGTCGGCACGTGTCATTTTGGCGGCCAGCGCAATCAAGGCAATGGTAAAAGCAACATCGTCATCGCCCAATCGATCCATGAAAAAATGTCCGACTAGCCCGCCAACCAAGGCGCCGGGAACGCCCCCGAGCGCATATCCCGCTGCGATTCCGGTGATTTTTCCCCATAGGGACATGCGCCGCTCCTTTGCCCTATACGCCTTATAGGCTGAATGGCCGATTGTCGCTAGGGCGTGTAATTGAGAATCGGCGCCAGCCAGCGTTCGCAATCGCGAACCGACATAGCCATGCGGATGGCATAATCTTCAACCTGATCACGGTCGATTTTAACAACACCAAAATATTGCGCCTCGGGGTGGGCAAAATACAGCCCCGATACAGCCGCACCGGGCCACATAGCAAAGCTCGAGGTGAGCTTAATGCCAGCGGCTTTCTCGGCATCGAGAAGGTCAAAAATAATTTGCTTTTCGGTGTGATCAGGCTGTGCTGGATACCCTGGGGCTGGCCGAATGCCTTTATAAGCTTCGTCGATCAAGGCTTGGTTATCGAGATCCTCTTCTGGCGCATAACCCCAAAACTCGGTTCGAACCCTTTGGTGCAAACGCTCGGCAAAAGCCTCTGCCAAGCGGTCTGCCAAAGCTTTCGACATAATACTGCTATAGTCGTCGCCCTCCGCCTCAAAAGCGCGCGCGAGATCATCCTCACCATGCCCAGCAGTGACAGCAAATCCGCCTATGTAATCAGCGATCCCGCTGTCACGAGGCGCCACAAAATCGGCCAGGGCAAAATTGGGGCGCCCACCGTCTTGGCGTTTCATTTGCTGGCGCAGAGTGTGCAGACGCGTGCGCTCCCGTTGGCGGCTATCATCGGTGTAAATCACAATATCATCGCCGTCGCGATTGGCTGGAAAAAACCCGAAGACTGCACGTGCCGTAATTAATTTCTCGTTAATCATGCGGTCGAGCAGTTGATTGGCGTCGTGATACAATGTGCGGGCTGCTTCGCCGACGATCTCATCCTGCAGAATATTGGGGTATTTTCCATGCAGATCCCAGCTCTGGAAAAAAGGCGTCCAGTCGATATAGCGCCGCAATTCTTCGAGGTCATAATCGACAAGCGTTTCGGTACCTAAAAAACGCGGCGCTACGGGGGGTGACTGCGTAAAATTAATAGCGGCCGCATTCGCGCGCGCTTCTTCCAGCGTTGCGCGTTCGCGCGCTTCCTGCTGGCGTCCATGTGAAACGGCGAGCGCTTCATATTCCGAACGAATTTCGGCTTGATAGCCAGCCCCGGCCTCTTGAGACAAAAGCTTCGACGCAACCCCCACCGCGCGGCTCGCATCGGTCACATAAACCACTTGGCCGCGCTTATAATTCGGATTGATTTTCACCGCCGTATGAATTTTTGATGTCGTCGCACCGCCGATCAGCAAAGGCACAGAAAAGCCCGAGCGTTCCATTTCGGCGGCGACATAGCACATTTCATCAAGGCTGGGCGTGATCAGACCCGACAGACCGATAATATCAACTTTTTCCTGCTTAGCGCGATCGAGGATGTCGGCGGCCGGCACCATGACCCCCATATCGATCACCTCAAAGCCGTTGCATTGTAAGACCACGCCGACAATATTTTTACCAATGTCATGCACGTCGCCTTTAACCGTCGCCATGAGCACTTTGCCAGCTGAGCGTCGTTCTTCGCCGGCCTGCTTTTCGGCCTCCATAAACGGCTCGAGATAAGCGACGGCCCGTTTCATCACACGGGCCGATTTTACCACCTGCGGCAGGAACATTTTGCCGGCGCCGAATAATTCACCAACATGGTTCATACCGTCCATCAACGGCCCCTCGATTACCTCGAGCGGGCGCGCCATAGCCTGCCGCGCCTCTTCCGTATCGGCTTCAATAAAATCAGTGATGCCGTTGACGAGGGCATAATTTAGACGCGCTGCGACATCGACATGACGCCAGTCGAGATCGGCGACCTGCGCCTGCCCACCCTGCCCGCGAAACGCCTCGGCGACGCTCAACAGACGATCGGTGCTGTCATCGCGGCGGTTCAACAAAACGTCCTCAACCGCCTCTAGCAGCTCTGGTTCAATTTCTTGATAGATCGCTAACTGGCCAGCATTCACAATTCCCATATCCATGCCCGCGTCGATCGCGTGATAGAGAAAAGCCGCATGCATGGCTTCACGCACGCGATCATTGCCGCGGAATGAAAACGAAATATTGGACACGCCTCCCGAAACATGCGCGTGAGGAAGCTGTTGCCGAATGGTGCGCGCCGCCGAGATAAAATCATTGGCGTAATTATTGTGCTCCTCAATACCGGTTGCGACAGCAAAAATATTAGGGTCAAAAATAATATCTTCGGGCGGGAAATCGAGCGTCTCTGTTAGCAATTTGTAGGATCGCGAACAAATTTCAATTTTTCGCGCAGCCGTATCGGCTTGCCCTTGTTCGTCAAAAGCCATCACAATCACAGCCGCGCCATAGCGCCGACAGGCTTTCGCATGCTCGAGAAAACTTTCCTCGCCCTCCTTTAAGGAAATCGAATTAACGATCGCTTTGCCCTGCACGCATTTAAGACCGGCCTCGATAACCTCCCATTTCGAACTGTCAATCATCACTGGCACGCGGGCGATATCAGGTTCGGTTGCGATGAGGTTTAGAAATGTGCGCATTGCGGCGACGCCGTCCAACATGCCCTCATCCATGTTAACGTCAATAATTTGCGCACCGTTTTCGACCTGCTGGCGCGCAACATCAAGCGCCGCCTCATAATCACCCTCGGCAACCAGGCGTCGGAATTTCGCTGACCCTGTGACATTGGTCCGCTCACCGACATTCACGAACCGAATTTCAGGCGTCAGCGTAAACGGCTCTAGACCCGACAGACGCATGCGACGCGGCGGCGTTGCCGGCCTGCGTGGCGGCGCTCCATTAATTAAGTCACCTATACGGGCGATATGATCCGGCGTCGTTCCGCAACAGCCGCCGATGATATTTAAAAACCCCGACTGCGCAAACTCTGCAATAATATCTCCCATTTCTTGCGCTGTTTGGTCATATTCTCCAAAAGCATTTGGCAAGCCTGCGTTCGGGTAAATACAGGTCCGCGTCTCCGCGATGCGGGAAATTTCTGCGACATAGGGTCGAAGCTCGTCCGCACCCAAAGCGCAATTCAGGCCAATGGCAAAGGGCTTGGCGTGTCGTACACTATTCCAAAACGCTTCGGTTGTCTGGCCTGACAAAGTTCGCCCTGAGCGGTCGGTTATCGTCCCCGATATAATGAGTGGCAATTCAATGCCAAGCTCTTCAAAAACATCAAGTACAGCATGGATGGCCGCCTTGGCGTTCAAAGTATCGAAAATTGTTTCGATTAAAATTAGATCGGCGCCACCGTCAATGAGACCGCGCGCCGCCTCCGCATAGGCGTGTTTTAAATCATCATAGGTGACTAAGCGTGCGCTCGGGTTATTGACGTCGGGCGAAATACTCGCTGTTCGGTTGGTCGGGCCGATAGCACCTGCAACATAGCGTGGGCGATCAGGGTGCTTGGCCTCGAACGCATCAGCCGCCTGCCGCGCCAAACGTGCCGCCTCACAATTCAAGCGATAGGCATAATCTTCAAGTGCGTAATCCGCTTGGGCGATCGAAGTCGATGAGAAACTATTGGTCTCAATGATATCGCTGCCGGCTCCGAGATAGGCCGCATGAATAGAGCTAACGATTTCCGGCTTTGTTAAACAGAGAAGGTCATTATTGCCCTTCACATCATGACCATGATCGGCGAATTCTTGACCGCGAAAATCGGCCTCTTCGAGTTTATGGCGTTGCACCATCGTGCCGAAAGCGCCATCCAGCAAAAGAATGCGCTTACTCGCAATGTCTTCGAGAGCCTCAAGGCGATCTTTACGCGTCCACATGATAATTTAGCCTTTCAGTTCTGACATCAATTGGCTGGCAAATTCGGCCTGATTGAGGGTGTAAATATGAATACCCTGAAAACCAGCCCGCAACAGACGTTCGCACTGTTCAAGCGCCACCGCTAAAGCAACCTCGCGGCGGGCTGGCAAGTCATCTTCCAGCCCTAGAAACCGTTTCCGTAACTGTTCTGGAACATGCGCGCCACATTTCTCAGCCATGCGAAAGGCCCCCACGAAGTTTGTCGTTGGCATGATGCCTGGCAACACATCAATCTCAAGCTTCTCAGCAACCAGCTGATCTCGAAACCGCGCTAGAGCGTCGTCGTCGAAACAAAATTGGGTAATAGCGCGGGAAGCGCCAGCTTCGGCCTTAGCGCGCAACAAGGATAGATCATGGGCGATGGACGGCGAGTCAGGATGTTTCTCAGGATAAGCACTCACTGACACATTACTCACACCGCGCGCTCTTAAGGCTGCGACCAGATCGACCGTCGATTGATACCCATCAGGATGCGCTGCATAAGGTGCGAAATCTGGCATATCGCCACGCAGGGCAACAATATGATCAATACCGCTCGCCAAATAATCGTCAACGACTTTGTCGACCTCCTCCTTCGAGGCAGAAACGCAGGTTAAATGCGCGGCCGTCTTCAAGCCAAATTCATTTTCGAGGCGGGTGACGCAATCATGCGTCCTTGCTCGTGTCGTTCCGCCTGCGCCATAGGTCACGGAAACAAAATCAGGGTTGAACGGTTCCAATATTGAAACAGCTTGCCAAAGCGCTTGCTCTGCAGCATCTGTTTTCGGCGGAAAGAACTCAAAAGAAAAGGATATCGCTTTGGTCATATCATACCGCCCTGTGTTTTTCTGCGACCCAAAGAACAACCTCTAGCCCGTCGCGAACCGATTTATTGACCATATGCTCAGTATGAAGCAATGCGAGATCATTTAGTTCGAGCCATTCTGCGATCTCGTCATTGCTGAAGCCTAAGCGACGATGCGCGTGCTCATCGCGCAACCATTCTTTGCTATGGCTGGCAAAGTCAGCGATAAGCAATCTGCCACCGGTTCTTAAGACCCGCCCGGCTTCGCGCATTACCAGCTCTGGATTATCTAGAAAATGCATAACCTGATGCAAAATCACGAGATCGGCTGACGCGGATGGCACTGACAACGCGGCAATATCGCCCTGCCGCACCTGACAATTCACCAAACCCGCTTCCGAAATACGGGCCCGCGCCAAGGCCAGCATTTGCGTGTTGAGATCAAAACCGATTGCCTCTTCGGCCCGCGCGCCAAAGCATTCCAGCATGCGTCCCGTACCGGTTCCAAGATCGAGCAGACATTCCACGGCGAGGGCCGGAAAATGCTCGACCATCCGTGTCTCAATTTCTGTTTCCGGAACATAGAGCGCCTGGACGTCACTCCAGTTTGAAGCGTTATCGGTGAAATATTGGCTAGCGCGGCTTTGCCGCTCTTGGCGAATGTCATTTAACCGCGCCAAGTCGGCCTGCATAACACCAGCGCCACCTGCGACATGCTGCAAAATTTGTGACAATAATGTCCCGACCTCGCCGCGTCGCTCCAGCCGACAAAAAACCCAGCTACCCTCAGGATAACGGTGTAACAGACCCGCATCGGCCAGCAGTCGGACGTGTCGCGAAACGCGCGGTTGACTTTGGCGCAAGACATATGTCAACTCGCCAATGGTCAACTCGCCGTGATCCAGAATCGCCAATATGCGAAGTCTGCTCGGCTCGCCGGCAGCGCGTAATATATCTAAAACTTGATCCATTAACTTCTAAATACATAAAGATATCTTTATGTGTCAAGCATAATGAAATAAACTATTAAAATTAATGACTTAAAAAAATGAATTGTCTTTTGACAGCATTCTTCGGATCAAATAGCGCCTCAGAATTGCCTTAAACATTGTTTTACGCTAAGCAATGATGTTTTTGAATTCAAGGCTATTGCGTCGTATGACAACAGATCGATCGCCGGCTAACAAGGGGTACGTTATGTTTCGCGCCGTTTTATTCGCTTTCTTGCTCCTGGCCTCAACCAGACCAGGTCTGGCGGACACGTCAAATCAAGATCCGTTTGAGAGTTTTAACCGCAAATCCTTTGCCGTTCATCAATTTCTCGATACATATTTTGCGCGGCCCATAGCCCTTACTTATAGGACTGTCGTGCCCTCTCCAGCGCGCACAGGGGTCGCTAATTTCTTCCGCAATATCTCCGAACCCGTAACCATGGCCAATGCTTTAGCGCAAGGCCAGTGGGAACGTTTTGCGCAGTCGAGCGGGCGCTTCATTATCAACTCGACCTTTGGCCTTCTCGGCTTGATCGATATGGCGTCTTATTTTGGTATTGATGACCCGCGCGAGGACACCGATCAGACGCTCGCTGTCGCTGGCATTCCGTCAGGACCCTATCTTTTTGTTCCGCTTCTCGGCCCAACAACACCGCGTCATTTAATTGGCCGCGGCGTCGACTTTGTTCTAACGCCCTATTCTCATTTCGACCAGTGGGAAGATCGTGACGGCGCCTACGCCCTCGATATCTTGCATACCCGATCGGAGTTGATTGACCCGCTTGACGACCTGAACAAAACCTCAGCAGATCTCTATATCAGTCTTCGCAGCTTTTATTTCCAAAACAGAGAGTCGGAAATCAATAATGGTGAAATTGACATGGAAAGCTTGCCCGACGTTTTGGATCTAGGCGAGGAGTAGGAGATTAAAATGCGTTCAACAATGACCCCTTTGAGCCTTTGTTTTGTATTTCTTGCCTCGCTCTTATTGGCAGCTCCAGCCCGCGCGGCGACGCCAGCGGAAGCTTTTATCAATTCGATCACCACGCAAGCGCTCAGCATATTACGCACCAGCACATCGGCCGAAGACCGCGAGCAAAAATTTGGTGATTTGCTCGACAATTTCACCAATATGCGACGCATCGCGCGTTTTACCTTAGGCGCCACGGCGCGCACGGTGAGTGACCAAGATTTGCATAATTTTGAAGTCGCCTTACGCGATACTTTGGTACGGATTTATGCCAATCGACTGGCCGGCTATACCGATGAACGCATCGAAATCTCGGGCTCGACGGCTAAGGGACGAAACCACCTCGTCACCAGCCGCATTCTTTTTTCGGGCGATCGTCCAGCCGTCGATATGGTCTGGTGGGTGATAGAAGAAAAAGATGGCCGCTTTACACTTTTCGACATTCAAATTCTGGGTGTCTGGATGGCGCAAGAACAGCGCGACGTCTTCAGTGGCATTTTAAAGTCTAACCAAGGCAGCATTGATGCCTTGATCCAGCACCTCGAAAAGCAAGTGCATGAAGAAGCAAAACATGCCAATGGGCAAGAAGTCGCCTCGAATTAACGCCTAAACTGCTTGTATTTAATCCGCTTTGGAATATCCGCGTCTGGGCCTAAGCGCCTACGGCGGTCTTCCTCATAGTCGGCATAATTACCCTCAAACCACTCAACATGGCTCTCGCCCTCAAAGGCCAGTATATGTGTGGCAATGCGATCCAAAAACCAACGATCGTGACTAATCACGACGGCACAGCCGGCAAAATTTTCCAGCCCATCTTCCAGCGCGCGCAAAGTCTCGACATCGAGATCATTGGTCGGTTCGTCGAGTAGCAACAGATTTGCGCCCGACTTCAGCATCTTTGCCAAATGCACGCGGTTGCGCTCCCCACCCGATAACAACCCAACTTTTTTCTGCTGATCGCCGCCCTTAAAATTGAACGCTCCAACATAAGCGCGCGAATTCGCCTCGCGTTTGCCAAGCGGGATAATATCGAGGCCGCCAGAAATTTCTTCCCAGACGGTTTTCTTATCGTCAAGATTGTCTCGCGATTGATCGACATAACCCATGACGACGGTTTCTCCAACCCGCAAAGCACCGCCATCGGGTTCCTCTTGCCCGGTCAATATGCGGAACAGCGTTGTCTTACCGGCCCCGTTCGGACCAATAACGCCGACAATGCCGCCTGGGGGAAGTTTGAAATTAAGATTGTCGATAAGCAGACGATCATCATAGCCCTTCGTTAAGTGATCGGCTTCGATCACCACCCCGCCTAAGCGCGGACCGGCGGGAATTGAAATCTGCGCATGCGTGACCTCGCCATGCTCAGCCTGTCGCAATAAGTCGTCATAGGCGTTGATCCGGGCTTTGCTTTTTGCTTGCCGCGCCTTGGGCGAGGTCCGTATCCAGTCCAACTCTCGCGACAAGGTTCTTTGCCGCGCCACGTCTTCGCGTGCCTCCTGCTCCAGACGTTTTTGTTTCTTCTCCAGCCAATTCGAATAATTGCCTTCGTAGGGATAGCCTTGGCCGCGATCCAACTCCAAAATCCAACCCGTAATCTGATCCAAAAAATAGCGATCGTGGGTCACGAGAACAACGGTTCCTTCATAATCCGCGAGGTGGTGTTGCAACCAAGCAATCGTCTCAGCATCGAGGTGGTTAGTTGGCTCGTCGAGCAACAGAAGATCAGGTTTTTCCAACAGCAAACGACACAGCGCGACGCGACGTTTTTCCCCACCCGAGAGATGTGTCACCGCGCTGGCAGCTGGCGGACACCGCAACGCGTCCATAGCCTGTTCAACTTGGCTATCGAGGTCCCAGAGATTTTGCGCATCAATTTGATCTTGCAGGGCTGACATTTCCTCGGCTGTCTCGTCGGAATAATTCATCGCCAATTCGTTGTAACGATCCATCAGGGCTTTTTTCGCGGCGACACCGAGCATGACGTTTTCGAAGACGGTCTTATCGGCATCAAGCTGTGGCTCTTGCTCGAGATAGCCGACTTTGGCGCCCTCTGCTGCCCAAGCTTCACCTTGATATTCTTTATCGAGTCCCGCCATGATTTTTAACAGCGTCGACTTCCCCGAGCCGTTAACC
>JAYODZ010000160.1:0-3370 GCA_038106515.1 Rhodobiaceae bacterium | reverse complement strand
ACGGCCGATACCGTTGCGGGGACGTCGGCTTCAAGCTGCTCGTTTGTCGCTTCTTCATTACTCATGACTGTCTCTTTATCCCGTCTACTTCATATCGGTTAGTCGAAAAACTGGATGGCTTTGGCCAACGACTGGGCAAAGACATCAACCTCGTCTTCAGTATTATAAATTGCGAATGAGGCGCGTGCGGTCGCATTGACCCCGAGGCGCCGCATCAAGGGTTGTGCGCAATGATGTCCGGCCCTTACGGCGATACCGTAGCGATCGAGTAAAGCCGAAATATCATGCGCATGCGCCCCTTCCACCGTGAAGGAGACAATCGGGCTGGAATGCGCCGCTGGCCCCATAAGTTTGACCTTTGGTATTTGTCCTAAGGCTTCGCGCGCCCGCGCTCCGAGAGCATTTTCATGAGCCGCTACAGAAGCCGGATCAAACCGCGATAAATAGTCAAGCGCCGCCCCGAGCGCTATGGTCTCGATAATAGCGGGGGTACCCGCTTCAAGCCGGTGCGGCAGACCCGCATAGCTCACCCGATCTTCGTGCACTTCTTCGATCATTTCTCCGCCACCACGATAGGGGCGCATGTCAGCAAGCCGCCCTGGCTTTCCGTATAGCACGCCAACCCCCGTGGGGCCGTAAAGCTTGTGTCCGGACATGACGTAAAAGTCACAGTCAAGCTTTTGGACATCGGGGGCGAGATGAACCGCTCCCTGACAACCATCGAGTAAAATTGGAACTTGATGCGCTTTAGCACAATTGACAATCTCCGCTACCGGCATCTCATAGCCGAGTACGTTCGACATCTGACTCAAAGCGACAAAGACGGTGCGGTCACTAAAGGTAGCCTGATAGGCTTCGAGATCAAAATACCCCGTTTCATCCAACGTCACCCATTTCAAGACAGCGCCATAACGCTCACGGAGAAAATGCCACGGCACAATATTCGCGTGGTGCTCGAGTACGCTGAGAATGATCTCGTCACCGGGCTTGATGCGCGGTGCAAGATAGCTACTCGCCACCATATTGATGGCGTCAGTAGCCCCAGCCGTAAACACGATCGTCTGATTGCTCTCAGCATTGAGGAAGCTCGCCACTTGCCCGCGGGCGGCCTCAAACCGATCCGTTGCCTTATTTGAGAGATAGTGCAAGCCGCGATGCACATTGGCATAACCATGCTCGGCAATGTCGACCATGCAATCAATCACCTGACGTGGCTTTTGCGCTGAAGCAGCATTATCGAGATAAACCAACGGCTTGCCGTAAGGTGCTTCTTTTAAAATCGGGAAGTCCTCGCGGATTTGATCAATCTCAAGCGACGTGAAAACGCGACCCATAACCGTCATGTTACTCACCCCCTTTTCGCGGGTTCAAAATCAATTGCAAATTGGCATCGAGATGGGCAGCAATAAAATCCGACGCCTGTCCTGCAAGCACCGCCTCGGTCACGTCGGCCAAGAAACCGCGCACCAGCATTTGCCGCGCTTCGGCCTCGGGAATGCCGCGGCTGCGTAAGAAAAACAAGGCATCTTTATCGAGCGCGCCAACCGTCGAGCCATGGGCGCAAGCGACATCATCGGCGTAGATTTCAAGCTCCGGTTTAACATTCATCTCGGCATTTTCCGCCAATAAAAGAGCGCGACTTTGTTGTTGCGCATCGACGCGCTGCGCATCCCGCGCGACTACGACCTTACCTTGAAACACGGCCCGTGCCGCCTCGTCCACCAACGAGCGGATTTGTGTTTCGCTTGACGTGTCAGCAACATTATGTGCGATCACCGAAGTGACGTCCTGATGTGCGCCGGCCCGCGCCAGCATTGCCGCCGACAGATCGGCATGCGCCATTGCGCCGTCGAGATTGATGCGGCTTTCATGCCGCGCCACCTGCCCGCCGACAATAATGTGTCGCGCCACATAACGAGCAGATGCGCCGAGCGAGGCTCGCGTCAGAGCTATCGCCGTGCCGCTGCTATGCAATTTTATATGATTAACCACCCCGCCCGCATCAACGGTGACATCTGAGACGATATTGCCGTAGCCAGCGCCATTAAATATCTCAAACAAGGTGAGTTTAGCGCCCGCTTCAACATGTATGGCGTGCCGCAAATGCTGGGCCTCGCCCCCAGCATACATAACGCACAAAGTTTGTTCCGTTCCAGCTGGCACCGACAAGCGAACACCCTCGGTCAGAAGCGCCAAATTAAACGCCAGCATCGCCTCGCGGGCATCGTGATCAGCAGTATCACCGAGCAAAGCCGGAGCGTCGAAGATCGACTTTAACTCCAAGCCCGAAGCATGTTCGGCTTGCATCGCGCCATTGATAAAATTTATCTGCGGCATATCGAGTGCTGGCGCTTCGACATCGAGAGCCGTCGCCTCCGCCAATGGGCGGTCCAATAAACGCGCGAGATCAGTGTAGTGCCATGCCTCTAGACGCCGCGTTGGCAAGCCGAGATCAAGTGCGTGTTGGCGTAAATTTTGCCGCAAATCCTGAAGAGCCGGCACCACCGGTAACTGGATCGGGTCGAGATCGCGAATTTGCGCGGCAAGAGAGGCAGGGTTAGGCATGAGCTGGCTCATTGTAACTGGCATAACCCTCGGCTTCGAGCTTGAGAGCCAATTCTGGCCCCCCCGAGGCAAGAATTTTGCCGCGCGCCATAACATGAATGTGATCCGGCGTAATATGATCGAGCAGTCTCTGGTAATGCGTGATCACGAGAAAAGATCGCGCCGGATCGCGCAGGCGGTTCACCCCTTCCGATACGGTCCGCAAAGCATCAATATCAAGACCGCTATCGGTTTCGTCGAGCACCGCTAAGGTCGGCATTAACAGCGACATTTGCAAAACTTCATTGCGCTTCTTCTCACCGCCCGAGAAACCAACATTGAGGTGCCGTTTCAGCATATCGTCCGTCATACCCAACTCGGCAGATTTTTCGCGCACCAGACGCAAGAAACTCGCGGCATCCATCTCGTCTTCGCCGCGTCCGCGCCGCAAAGCATTGAGCGCCGTTTTCAAGAACGTCATATTAGTGACGCCGGCAATTTCGAGAGGATATTGAAAAGCCAAAAACATCCCCAAACAAGCGCGCTCCTCGGGTGTCTTTTCCAGCAAATCGATACCGTTGAAAAGCACTTGCCCTTGTGTGATCTCATAGCCCTCGCGGCCCGCCAAAATATAAGACAGTGTCGATTTGCCTGACCCGTTTGGCCCCATAATGGCGTGCACCTCACCAGCATTGATGGTCAGCGAAAGCCCGCGCAATATGTCTTTATCGCCGATACGGGCGTGCAGGTTCTTAATTTCCAACATGGCTGTCATCCTACGCTTCCTTCTAGAGAGATACCGACCAGTTTTTGGGCTTCGACAGCA
>JAYODZ010000159.1:0-3381 GCA_038106515.1 Rhodobiaceae bacterium | reverse complement strand
ATTTTATCCTGCATCGGTTTTTATGATGTTGCTATTCTCGGCCAGGCGCAAAGCGTGCATGTGCTGTCTTGGATTAGTTCCGGTTCGCTTGAAATCAACTGGATGTTGCGCATCGATACGCTGACAGCAGTTATGTTGGTGGTGGTGACGGGCGTCTCGGCGCTGGTGCATATTTACTCCATTGGCTACATGCACGACGATCCCTATCGGCCGCGCTTTTTTGCCTATCTGTCCTTATTCACCTTCATGATGTTGGCCTTGGTGACGGCGGATAATTTCGTACAACTGTTTTTCGGTTGGGAAGGTGTTGGTCTCGCTAGTTACCTCCTGATCGGCTTTTATTTCCAGAAAAACTCAGCCAATGCTGCGGCGATTAAAGCCTTTGTTGTGAACCGGGTCGGCGATGTCGGTTTGATCCTTGGGATGGCGGCAATTTATTTCACCACGGACTCGCTGTCGGTCGATACTGTCTTCAACGCGCGTGAAGCTCTGGCTGCTGGTCAGTTCGAGTTTATCGGCTACACGCTTCCGGTGCTGGATACCATCTGTTTGTTACTGTTTATGGGCGCCATGGGCAAATCGGCGCAGTTTTTGCTGCACACCTGGCTACCCGATGCCATGGAAGGCCCGACACCTGTTTCGGCGCTCATCCACGCGGCAACCATGGTGACAGCAGGCGTGTTTTTGTTGGCGCGGACCTCGCCCTTATTTGAGCTATCGCCGACGGCCTTGACGGTTGTTACTGTTGTTGGCGCGATTACCGCATTTTTTGCGGCGACGATTGGGCTGGTGCAGAATGATATTAAACGGGTGATTGCCTACTCAACCTGTTCGCAACTTGGTTACATGTTTGTGGCCTTAGGGGTTGGCGCCTATCAGGCGGCGATGTTCCATTTGTTTACGCATGCCTTCTTTAAGGCTTTGTTGTTCCTCGGTGCTGGTTCAGTTATTCACGCCATGCATCATGAGCAAGACATGCGCAATATGGGTGGCCTTCGCCACTTAATTCCGTTGACATGGATTTTGATGATCATTGGCACCATTGCTTTGACGGGCTTCCCGCTGACCGCCGGTTACTTCTCAAAGGATGCGATTATTGAAGCGGCTTTTGCCGATGCGCTGGCGCCGCATATGTTTGCCTTTACGCTTTTGGTGGTTGCCGCTGGCTTCACATCTTTTTATTCATGGCGGTTGATTTTTATGACCTTCCATGGCGTGCCGCGCTGTTCCAATGATACGCTGAGCCATGTGCATGAAGCGCCGGCCGTGATGTCGGTGCCGCTGATTATTCTAGCTTTCGGAGCTTTGTTTGCTGGCGCGGTGTTTGCCTCGTTATTTATCGGCGAAGGTCAAACGGCGTTCTGGCAGGGTGCCATTTTCACGCTACCGGATAATCAAATTTTAGAAGATCTACACCATGTGCCAGCATTGGTTAAATATGCTCCGCTGATGATGATGATCCTCGGCTTTATTGGTGCCTGGAATTTCTATATTCGTCGTCCCGATCTGCCGCCGAAAATCGCTGAAAGCCAAGTGTTGCTGTATCAGTTCCTGCTCAATAAATGGTATTTTGACGAAATTTACGATTTCTTATTCGTGCGACCATTGCGTTGGCTGGCGCGTATTTTGTGGAAGGGCGGCGACGGCGCGATCATCGATGGCTTTGGCCCCGATGGTGTTTCGCGGGCTGTTATTCAGGCCACAGGCCGTTTTGTGAAATTGCAAACTGGCTATCTTTATCACTACGCTTTTGTGATGTTGCTGGGCATTGCCGGCTTTGTCTCGTGGTTCTTAATGGCCGGAGGGCACTAAGATGAATTGGCCCATTCTTTCGACAATTACTTTTTTGCCTCTTTTGGGCGCTTTGTTCATCCTTCTTATTCGGGGTGATGACGAAACGGTCGCCAATAATGCACGCTCCGTTGCCCTGTGGACTTCGATTGTCACGTTGATCTTAAGTCTGTTCATGCTGGCCGAGTTTGATGGCTCGCTCGCGGGCTTTCAATTTGTTGAGCGCTTTCAATGGCTGGGCGGCGGCGTCGATTACGCCATGGGCGTCGATGGCATTTCGGTGCTTTTTGTCGTACTCACAACATCGCTCTTGCCCCTGTGTATTCTCGCGAGCTGGAATTCGGTAACCCACCGGGTGCGCGAATATATGCTGGCTTTTCTTGTTCTCGAGACCCTGATGATTGGCGTGTTTTGCGCGCTGGATATTATTCTTTTCTACCTCTTTTTCGAGGGCGGCCTGATCCCCATGTATTTGATCATTGGGGTATGGGGGGGCAAGCGCCGCATTTATGCGAGCTTTAAGTTCTTCCTATATACGCTGCTGGGGTCGGTGCTGATGCTACTGGCGATCATGTATATGTATCTGCAAGTCGGCTCGACCTATATTCCGTCGCTAATGGCGGCGCAATTTGATGCCGATTATCAGACCTGGTTATGGCTCGCTTTCTTTGCCTCGTTTGCGGTAAAAATGCCAATGTGGCCTGTGCACACATGGTTGCCCGATGCGCACGTCGAAGCGCCGACGGCGGGTTCAGTTATTCTAGCTGGTGTCTTGCTGAAAATGGGCGGTTACGGCTTTTTGCGATTTTCTTTGCCGATGTTCCCGCTGGCATCAGAAATGTTCGCGCCGCTGGTTTTTGTGCTCAGTGCTATTGCCATTGTGTACACCTCGCTGGTCGCTTTTGCGCAAGAGGATATGAAAAAACTCATCGCCTATTCGTCGGTGGCGCATATGGGTTTCGTGACGATGGGAATATTCTCCGGCACAACGCAGGGCGTGCAAGGCGCTGTTTTCCAAATGCTGTCGCATGGCTGGATCTCTGGGGCATTGTTCTTGTGCGTTGGGGTTGTCTATGATCGCATGCACACGCGTGAAATTGCGGCCTATGGCGGTTTGGTCAACAGGATGCCCGTTTATGCGGCGATCTTTATGCTCTTTACCATGGCCAATGTGGGTCTGCCAGGCACGTCAGGTTTTGTCGGCGAGTTCTTGACCATTATCGGCACCTTCCAAGCCAGCACGACAACGGCTCTGGTTGCTACCTCGGGTGTGATCTTCGCCGCCGTTTATGCTTTGACGCTGTATCGCAGAGTTGTTTTTGGTAAAATCGGTAATGAGGGTCTTGAAGAAATCGAGGATGTCACGCGCTTAGAGCGTTTCATTTTGCTGCCGCTTTTGATCGCGACATTGGTCTTCGGCGTTTGGCCGATGCCGATCCTCGAACTCACCGCGCCTTCGATTGACTTGCTGTTGAATAATTTTGGCCAAGCGCTGATCAGTGCTGGCGAGACGATGCTGTAGGGGACGTTCATGTTAGAGAATATATCGATCGCACTGCCCGAATTTATTCTGTTCATTGGAGCCATGGG
>JAYODZ010000018.1:0-23135 GCA_038106515.1 Rhodobiaceae bacterium | reverse complement strand
ATTCTCCAACACGGTGCCAAAGCGGCGTGTTGTTGCGTAGATTTCAGGCTCAGCTTCAGCCGACAAGTTGATCATTTTCGCATAGCAACCACCTTCAAAATTGAAGACGCCGCTTTCCGACCAACCGTGTTCATCGTCACCGATCAAGGTGCGATTGGGATCAGCTGACAAGGTGGTTTTGCCAGTGCCGCTGAGGCCGAAAAAGACTGCTGCGTCTTCGTCTTTGCCAACATTAACTGAACAGTGCATCGGCATGACGCGTTTTTCAGGCAATGTGTAGTTGAGCATTGAGAAAACGGATTTTTTAGTTTCGCCGGCATAGGACGTGCCCGCGATCAAAACAATCTTTTTCGCAAAATTGACCGCAATCATGGTTTCGGTGCGAGCACCGTGGCGCTCGGTGCTGGCTTTAAAGCTCGGCAGATTGATGATGGTGAATTCAGGATTGAAATCCTCCAGCTCTGATGCTTTCGGTTCAATAAGCAGGTTTTGGATAAACAGCGAGTGCCAAGCTAATTCGGTTACGACGCGGGTTGGCAGGCGATGGATTGGATCGGCGCCGCCAAACAGATCTTGCACGAAGACGGTTTTACCATCGAGGTGGGCTAGCATTTCGGCATGCAGGGCTTCGAACTGCTGCGTCGTGATGGATTTATTATTGTCCCACCAGACTACATTTTCAGTACTGTCGTCGCGGACGATGAATTTATCTTGCGCCGAACGGCCAGTATGCTGACCCGTTTTTACGCGGAGCGCGCCTTGGGCGGTAATCTCGGCGCCTTCATTGGCGACGGCAAACTCGTAAAGACGGGCAGGGCGCAAATTCCAGTGCGCAGCTTTGAGATTCGTAATGCCTTGTCCATCAAGACCGTGCTTGCTGATCTTATACCCTGACTGATCCATAAGAGTTTCCTTTCACGCCAGAACGTCGTCGCTGTAGAGTTTCGAAATGTGGCCGGACTATAGGCATTTCTCGTCTTTGAAGCAACTTGAACCGTATAAAATTGCCTCATCTTCGCCATAATTATGCGGCGAGTTATCCACATCGAGCGTCGGCGCTAAAAATGCTGCTTTCAGCATGTTTTATGGTGGCTGGCTTTGTGCTTTGATAGCTCTGAAGGGGAAACAATATGACGCGTATCGCACTTGTCGATGACGAGACCTCAATTCTAACCTCCGTCAAAATTGCCCTCGAGGCCGAGGGCTTTGGCGTGGATTGCTATTCCAATGGTCAGGACGCACTCGACGGTCTGCTCACTAAACCGGCCGATATTGGCGTATTTGATATTAAAATGCCGCGCATGGATGGCCTAGAACTGCTCCGACGCCTGCGTGAAAAGAGCCAAATGCCGGTGATTTTCCTAACGTCCAAGGACGACGAGATTGATGAGGTTTTTGGCTTACGCATGGGGGCCGATGATTACATTACCAAGCCATTTTCACAGCGCTTGCTGGTAGAGCGCATCCGTGCCGTCTTACGCCGCGCCAAGCTACGCGCGGGTGAGGCCAGCGAGGCTGATAGTGAGGCCGAACGCATCAAACGGGGGCGTTTATCGATCGACGCGGCGCGCCACGAAACGCTATGGGATGGTCAATCTGTTAACCTCACGGTGACAGAATTTTTAATTCTAGAGGCATTGGCCAGTCGCCCTGGCTTTGTGAAAAGCCGCGACGCTCTGATGGATGCGGCCTACAGCGACCAAATTTACGTTGATGACCGAACCATCGATAGTCACATCAAGCGCCTGCGCCGAAAATTCAAACGCGTTGACCCGCAATTTGACGCCATTGAAACCTTGTATGGCGTTGGTTACCGCTTCAAGGAGGGCTAATGCGCGGGTTCTTTCGGCTGTTTCGTAGCCGCCTTCTGTTCAGGCTCATTCTCGTTAATATTATTGGTATGCTGATCCTCGCAACTGGCATGTTGCTGGTGAGCGAAGTGCGGCAAGCCTTGGTCGAGGCGCATAAACAAAATCTTATCTCGCAAGCCCGCCTCACCGCTAGTGCTCTGGGTGATGCCGCGAGCGATGGCAAATTTCAGTTTTTGCCCGGCCCGTCGCTGCTCGGGCCATTATTTGGCGATCGGATGATGCCCGATTGGCGGATTGCCGAGGCCGCCGAAATTATGCGCCGTCTGGCCTCGGGGACGAATAATCGGGTTCGGCTCTATGCCCGCGACGGACGTTTATTGGTCGATTCGGCTGCCGTCAGTCGCGATGGCACTGTCATTTTTCGCGATTTACCGCCTCTGCCCGAGGCGACCGATCACGGCTCTATTTTAGATCGATTGGCCCATTGGTTTGATATTGCTGTACGGCGAACCAAGGTACCAGTTCTGGACGAAGAAATGGCCTTAAACGGTAGCCAATTGCCTGAAATTCGGGTGGCTTTGCGAGGCGCGACCTCGACGGCGCACCGGCTTGATGAACGCGGCCGCGATCTCTATTCGGTGACTGTGCCGGTGCAGTCTTATCGCGCCATTATTGGTGCTGTCATGGTGACCAGCAAGCCCGACGAATTGAGAGAGATTATCGCTGCTGAACGCCGTAATATCATCGAGTTGCTGGGCGTGGCGATTTTGGTAACCATTATCGTCTCTTATTTACTGGTGCGGACGATCAGCGAGCCAATTGGTCGTTTGGCGCAAGCCGCGCGGGCTTTTGCCAAGCCAGCTGGTCAGCTACCACCGCTCGAGAGTATTCCCGATTTATCAAGCCGGTCGGATGAGATTGGCGGGTTGTCGGTTGACATTCGCTTGATGGTAATGCGCCTGCTCGAGCGGTTGAATGCGATTGATCAGTTTGCAGCCGATGTGGCGCATGAGTTAAAAAATCCGCTGACCTCTTTGCACAGCGCCGTTCAAAGCCTGACGCTCGCTAAAACAGCCGCTGATCGGCGCAATTTGATGGGCATTATCGAACAAGATGTGGCGCGTCTGAACCGGTTGATCAGCGATATTTCCGCTGCCTCACGGCTTGATGCGGCGCTCTCGCGTGATGAGGTGGAGGCTTTTAATTTATCGGATTTATTGGCCGATATGGTTGAAGCGCGCGCCACCACTTTGGCGCAACAGCACAATATTAAAATGACTTTTAAATGCGATGATCAGTATGTCATTCGCGGCCAAAAACCCCAGATTTCGCAAGTGATTGATAATCTGCTTGCCAATGCAATTTCATTTTCGCCAGTTGGCGGGCAGGTAACAATCACCTTACGACCCGCGCCCGATGCTCCGGGGCGGCTCGAGTTAAATGTCAGCGATGAAGGCCCTGGTCTTGCAGCAGGAACGGAGGAGCGGATTTTCGAGCGGTTTTATTCCGATCGACACAAAGCCTATCACGAAGTCTCGAGCAGTGGTCATTCGGGGCTGGGCCTCAGCATTTCGCGGCAAATTGCCCGTGTTCATGGTGGCGACTTGCGAGCCTATAACCGCCCCGACGGCGTTGGGGCGTTTTTCCAGCTCACGCTACCGCGCGGGGGCGCATAATGCGTATGGCGGCCAGTTGCGTTGCTTGGCACGGGCAGGCAGTTTTGTTACGTGGGCCGAGCGGTAGCGGAAAATCGGACCTCTGTTGGCGCGCCATTTTGCAATGCGGGGCCGACTTAGTCGCCGATGACGGGGTTATGATCGAGCGTCAGGGCGACAAAATTTTCGCACAGCCTGCACTGCCGGGCTTGCTCGAATTGCGCGGCGTCGGCATTATTAAAATCGCTCATGTGGCATCGGCTGAAGTTCGGTTGATCGTCGAGTTGCAAACCGATATGCCGCGCATGGCCGACCCTAATTTTGATGAGTTGTTCGGTGTAAAATTACCGCATCTGCGGCTTGATGCCATGCAGGCGATGGCCCCTCATCGTTTGCAAATCGCGTTACAAACCATTGGACAGGGCGGCTTTACAGCCGAGGGGGTTTATCCCTGGCCGTGACGCTAGATTAGGGGATTGCGTCACGCGACGGCGCGCGGCAATCTCGCATAAAGGAGAAAAATATGATTGGCATGGTTTTAGTAACACATGGGCGCCTCGCTGAAGAATTTCGCGCCGCCCTCGAGCACGTGGTCGGCGCGCAAGAGCAAGTGGAGACGATTTGCATCGGTGCCGATGACGACATGGAAAAGCGCCGTGCTGATATTGTAACGGCTATTCGCGCGGTTGATAGCGGCGACGGCGTTGTTCTTTTGACTGACATGTTTGGCGGTACGCCGTCTAATTTGGCAATCTCCTTGCTGGAAAAGGATAAGATTGAAGTGGTTGCGGGCATTAATTTGCCCATGCTGATCCGGCTTGCGACCGAGCGCAACAAGGCCCCCTTGGCGCAGGCCATCGCATCAGCGCAAGAAGCGGCGCGCAAATATATCTCTATCGCGAGCCAGGTTTTGGCGGGCGATAGCGACTGATCATGCCACAACGTCAGTTTCGTATTGTGAACCCGCGCGGTCTGCATGCACGCGCTTCAGCTAAATTTGTTAATCTAGCCGATACATTTATTGCCGATATCTATGTCGAAAAAGATGGAGAACGGGTTGGCGCTACCTCGATTATGGGCTTGATGATGCTGGCTGCTGGTATTGGAAGTGAAATTACCGTTTCGGCTGACGGCGAACAGGCCGAGCTGGCTCTGGATGCCCTAGAAAAGCTGGTGACCGATGGCTTCGGCGAATTAGACGGTTAGGAGCGTCGGCTCCCACACCTATGTAACTGTTTATATTGATATTTATTCCCTATATTTTGAGCATATAAAGACTTCTTTATATGCTGTTGCTATTCTGGGCGCGGCTTGCTACAAGGAGGCCAAAGTCAGAGGAGATGAGTATGACCAAAGCCGCCCAAGATTATAAAGTTGCCGATATTGCTTTGGCCGATTGGGGTCGTCGCGAGATTGCGATTGCCGAAACAGAAATGCCGGGCCTAATGGCGTTGCGCGAGGAATATGGCACGCGCCAGCCGCTGAAAGGAGCGCGCATCACGGGTTGCTTGCATATGACCATTCAAACCGCGGTTTTGATCGAGACACTGACGGCGCTGGGGGCCGAGGTGCGCTGGTCGTCATGCAATATTTTCTCAACGCAAGATCATGCCGCGGCCGCTATTGCCGCCACCGGCGTTCCAGTTTTTGCTTGGAAGGGCGAAACCGAGGAAGAATATTGGTGGTGCGTTGAACAAACCATCACCGGTCCCGACGGCTGGAAACCCAATATTTTGCTCGATGACGGCGGCGATCTGACGCTTTTATTGCACGACAAATATCCAGAGCTGCTCGATGACGTTGTAGGCGTCTCGGAAGAGACAACGACGGGTGTGTTGCGGCTGTACGAAATGGCGAAAGCGCGAACGCTCAAAATTCCTGCGATTAACGTCAATGACAGTGTGACTAAATCGAAATTCGACAATCTTTATGGCTGCCGCGAAAGTCTCGTCGATGGCGTAAAGCGCGCTACCGACGTAATGATTGCGGGTAAAGTGGCCGTCGTTTGTGGGTATGGCGATGTTGGCAAAGGTTCGGCGGAAAGCCTGCGTAGCCAAGGCGCCCGCGTGATGGTAACCGAAATCGACCCGATTTGTGCTTTGCAAGCGGCGATGGAAGGCTATGAAGTCGTTACCATGGACGCCGCGGCCTCGCTTGGCGATATTTTCATCACCGCCACCGGCAATAAGGACGTCATAACGGTTGATCATATGCGGCAAATGAAAGACCGCGCCATCGTCGGCAATATTGGCCATTTCGATAGCGAGATCCAAGTTAACGCCCTGCGCAACTTGCAATGGCATAATGTCAAACCGCAAGTTGATGAAGTTGAATTCCCCGATGGCAAACGTATTATTCTGCTGGCTGAAGGCCGCTTGTTGAACTTGGGTTGTGCCACGGGTCACCCCAGTTTCGTGATGAGCGCGTCTTTTACCAACCAAGTCTTGGCGCAGATCGAGCTTTGGACCAATAATGCGAAATATGACTGTCAGGTCTATGTTCTGCCGAAACATTTGGATGAGAAAGTGGCCCGTTTGCACCTTGCGCGTTTGGGCGCCAATCTCACCGAGTTGAGCGATGACCAGGCCAAATATCTCGGTATCAGTCAAAAAGGCCCGTTTAAGCCCGAGCATTACCGCTACTAGTTCGACTTGCGGCTGAGGCAGTAGCGTTTTAAAACTCGCTTATGTCGTCGCGCCAGTTTTTGCTTGCTGATCTCTCTGCGACCCGTGCCTTAGGCGAAGCGCTGGCGGCACGGGCGCATATCGGCGATCTAATCTTTCTGTCAGGAAAAATGGGTGCTGGCAAAACGGCGCTGGCGCGGGCAATGATCTCAGCGTTGAACGCCTCTGAGATGGTCGTGCCAAGTCCAACCTTCACGCTGGTCTATCCCTATGAAACGGGGTTCAAGCCCGTCTGGCATGCCGATCTGTTTCGCCTGACCGATGCCACCGAAGTTCAGGAACTGGCGCTCGACGAGGCGCGGAGACAAGCAATCGTTCTGGTCGAGTGGCCTGAAAATGGTGCCGATTATCTCGATCCGCCCTCCTGTCAGATTGCTCTCGAGCGGCTCGAGACGGGCGCCCACCGCGCAACAATCAATGCAGCTGAAGATTTCTTGCAGGTACTGGAGCAATCTTTCCTCCGTCAGCAAAAACTCGCTCACTTCCTCAATGCCGCGGGCTATGGCGAGGCGCATCGACGCCTGTTGGCAGGTGATGCCTCGAGCCGACGTTTTTTACGGCTCATGAATAAGCAAACCTCTTATGTCCTGATGGATTGGGAAGCCGGTGCCGATGGTCCCGCTATCTATGATGGCCAAAGCTATTCGCAACGCGCCTGCTTGGCCGAAGCTGCGCCGCGCTTTAGCGAGATGATCCAGTGGCTCGACGCGCACGGCCTGCCGGCGCCAAATGTGGTCGCCGAAGACTTGGCGGCTGGTTTTATTCTCCTTGAAGACCTCGGCGACCAGAGTTTAGATCGCCTCGCGCCTGACGACCCACTCTCCACCATTATGCGAGCTGAAGCCGTCTCTCTGTTGCGCTATTTACACAAGCTACCTGCGGCGCCGTTTTTAAAACCTTACAACGCCGATGTGCTTGGGTTCGAAACCAGCCTGTTTCTCGATTGGTATCTGCCGGCGCATAATATTGCGCTTGACGACGCGGCGCGCCGTGCTTGGGATGATATTTGGCAAGGGCTTTGTGCCGACCATTTGCAGCTCCCCGCCGTTACGGTTTTGCGCGATTATCACTCGCCCAATATTTTATGGCGCGATGAGCGGCAAAGCTGGTATCGCGTCGGCTTGATTGACGTGCAGGACGCGCTTGCTGGTTCACCAGCCTATGACCTTGTGTCGCTCTTGCAAGACGCGCGTATAGATGTCGCTGTCGAGCAAGAGCAAAGCTTGCTTGCGCGCTATTTAGATAAGGTTGAACAGGCGCAAGCATCGCAGTTTATGCGCGAATATCATTTGCTTGGTCTGCAACGCAATTTAAAGATCGCGGGTATTTTCCATCGCCTCTACTTACGCGATGGTAAACCAGCTTATCTGCGGCACTTGCCCCGGATTGAGGCCTATATTCGACGCGGCCTTGCTCAACCTCATCTAAAACCTGTGGTCGATTGGCTTCGCCTTTATGCGCCACAGATTGGGCTTACCGAGGTGCAAAAATGACGGCGCTTTCGGCTTCAGTCCCGACCACAGCGATGGTGCTCGCCGCTGGCCTTGGGACACGTATGCGCGCCGGCATTGGGGATCCTCCTAAGCCATTGGTCATAGTTGCGGGTCAAACGCTATTGGGGCGTATGATGAACCGTTTGGTCGAAAACGGAGTCACGCGGATTGTTGTCAATGTTCATCACCGCGCAGAGGCGATAGAGGCATTTTTATCTGACTGGCAGACAGCGCATCCCGCGGTCGAGGTTCTGGTGTCCGATGAACGCAGCGAGCGGCTTGAAACTGGTGGCGGCGTTAAGAATGCGTTGTCATTGATCGATGCCGATGCATTTTATATTTGTAACGCCGATATTTTATGGCACGAGCACGATAAAAATTTAGCGCGGTTAGCGCAGGCTTTTGATGCCACGCGGATGGATGCGTGCTTATTGGTGACCCGCCGAACCGAGGCAATGGGCTATGACGGGCATGGCGATTTTGACATCGATGCCGATGCGGCCCTGCGACGGGGCGTGGCGGGCGCAACCATGATTTTTGCTGGTGTGCAAATTGCGTCCATGAGGGCGGTGGCCGCATTACCCGACGGGCCGGTCTCGTTAAATGTGATGTTCGACGCGGCAATCGCGGCGCGTCGTCTTTATGGTCATGAACTCAGTGGTCAGTGGATGCATGTCGGGACGCCAGAAGGCCGCGTTGCGGCCGAGGCTTATCTGCAAAACTCTTAGCGTCTGGCTTGATTATTTTTGTCCAGAGCGGCGGCGGCCAGAAATATGGTAAACTTGCTTTATGAATGATTCTGACTTGGGTCTTTTTACCATCGCCCCAGGGGCACCGTTTTTGCGCTGCATTGCGAAAGGCTTATGCGATGGCAAAACACGCTACACCATGTTTGGTGATGCGCCCTTACAGGATTTTACAATTTTTCTCCCCACGCAACGCGCCGTACAGTGGCTTGGCGACGCTATTTTCGAGGAAAGTCGTGGCACGGCCGGCGCAATATTTTTGCCGCAACTGGTCGCACTTGGCGATTTCGATGCGGCTTTAAACGACGAAGGTATTTTCGCGCCAAAGCATGGCGCGGGCCTGTTGCCCGCGATCGGCAGCTATCACCGTCAATTTTTTTTGGCGCAAGCAATTTTGACATGGAGCACGGCGCAAGGCCAGGCGATGGGCTTACCGCAAGCCATGCAGGTGGCACGTGATCTCGCAGGCTTTCTTGACCAGGCGCAGGCCGATGAGGTCGACTGGGCTGGCTTGCAAAATTTGGTACCAGCGGAGATGGCGCAAAATTGGCAGGCGACGCTCGATTTTTTAGCCATTTTAACCCGCCAGTGGCCTAGCTATTTGCAAAGCACGGGGCTGATGGATCCTGTTCAACGCCGCAACCAAGCGATCGATGATTTAATCAATGATTGGCAAAAAGCCCCGCCGCAACGGCCGGTGCTCGCCGTTGGCTCGACCGGCAGTGTGCCGTCGACGGCGCGCTTGCTCGCCGCAATTCTGCGTTTGCCCTGCGGGGCTATAGTCTTGCCGGGTCTCGATATGGCCGCGCCCGACGATATTTGGCAGGACATGATCGCCGACCCAACACATCCACAGACCTCGATGGCGCGGTTGCTCACAGGCATGGGGGTGATGCGTGGCGATGTGAAGCCGTGGCCGAATAGCCCAGTAGAGAGTGCGCGGGCGCGGTTTTTAAATTGGTCGCTGGTGCCGGTGGCGCATACTGGCGATTGGAACCATTTAGCGGCCCATATTGATCGCGATGCGGCGCTTGAAGACCTGTCGATATTGGAAGCACCGGATCCGCGCGCCGAATCCGGCGCCATCGCCGTTATGATGCGCGAGATATTGCAGACCCCAAACGAGACCGCCGCCTTGGTAACCTCCGACCGCAATTTGGCGCGTCGCGTTGCCTCCGAATTGCGGCGCTGGGGCATCGATGTTGACGACTCGGCGGGCGCCGCTTTGCGCCAAACTGAAGCCGGTTCGTTGTTACTATTGGTCTTACAAGCTGTGTTGGAAGGCTTCAAGCCGGTGCCGCTCTTGGCCTTGTTGAAACACCCTTGGTGCTGCCTCGCTACCGATCGTCCAGCGCATGTACAGCTCCTGCGGGCGCTTGAAGCTTTGGTCTTGCGAGGGCCAGTCGCCTATAAGTCTATTGATGACGTGATCCGGGCGGTCGAAGGCCGCCGCGAGGAGTTGCCGTTGAAAGCCTGTCCGGCCATAACGGCGGTCGATCTGCAAGATTTTTTATTGGTCTTGCGTGAAGCCCTGGCGCCATTGTCGGCGGTGCACGGCGAGACGATCGACGCGAGCCGCCTGTTTTCGGCCCTGCGGATGAGTTTAGAGGCCTTGGGCGCGGGGTCGGCGGCTGCTTTTGCGGCTTTGCAAGGAGGCGATGAGGTTGTTTCTTTCCTCGAGCGGATTGAGGCCGACGCGGACATCGCACCACCTGCGACGCTCAGCGCGTGGGCCGATCTCTTCGACCTCTGGCTCGATGCGACACCGTTTTATAAAACGACGCGAAGTGAGGCGCGGCTATTTATTTGGGGGCCGCTTGAAGCCCGCTTGCTGACCGCTGACTTGGTTATTCTAGGCGGGCTGAATGAGGGCTCTTGGCCGCCGCAAGTCGAGACGGGGCCGTGGTTGTCACGTCCTATGCGGACGGAGATGGGGATGAACCAGCCCGAGCGACGTATTGGTCTCGCGGCGCATGATTTTGTACAAAATGCCTCAGCGCCCCGCGTCGTGCTAAGCCGCGCGCAGAAAGTCGACGGCGCCCCAACCATCGCGGCGCGCTGGCTAAGGCGCATGACAACGCTGGCGGGCGACTTACCCCGCGGCTTTGCCGCTGAGCGCCTGTCTTGGTGGTTGGCCCTCGACCATGCTTATGAGCTGACACCAGCAACCCGGCCCAATCCGAAGCCGGCGCTTGCGTCGCGCCCATCACAATTGTCGGTGACGCGGTTAGAAGCCCTGCTTGCGGATCCTTATCGGATCTATGCCTCGCATATTTTACATTTGCGCGAATGGGAAGATGTCGGTGTGCCAGCGCAAGCGCGCCATCGCGGCACCTTCTTGCATGATATTCTGGAGACATTCGTCGATCGCTATCCCGATCATCTGCCGTCCGACGTTGAGGCGAATTTAATGGCGATTGCCGATGAGATGATGGCAGACCCTCTCCTGGCTTCGGAGGGGATGGCGGTCTCGCGGGCCCGGTTGCGGGCCGCTATTGCTTGGATGGCAAAATACGAAACCGTGCGGCGGGGCGATTTGCGCCAGAGCTATTCTGAATTAACGGGAAGGATGCAACTGCCGGTGGCGGGCGCGCCTTTCACCATTACGGCAAAAGCCGATCGCATCGATGCCCTGAAATCTGGAGCCTATCGCATTCTGGATTATAAAACCGGTACGCCGCCATCTGCCAATGACGTTCGAAAACTCTTTTCCCTGCAATTGGTATTGGAGGCGGCCATTTTGCGCGCCGGTGGATTTGAGGGTTTGCCCGCGGGCACAGCGGATCGGCTCGATTATATTCGTCTCTCTGGCGGCTTCCCCCCCGGTGAACTACTGCCGCATGACGTCGATGCAGAGATGATTGACGCCGCTCTGAGCGGTATCGCGAATTTAATTGAGCTATATCGTAATCCCGAGCAGGGCTACATATCGCAACTCCGGCCAAAGCGGATTTCATTTCCCTCGGCCTATGATCATCTGGCGCGGGTGGCAGAATGGTCGTCGCAAAACGGGGGTGAGGAATGACGCAATCGGCGGCTACCTCGGCGCATATGTCGGCTTGGGTCAACGCCAATGCTGGCTCAGGTAAAACCTATGTTTTGATTTCGCGGCTGGTGAGCTTGATGTTATCGGGGGCAAGCCCCGACAAGTTGTTATGTTTGACTTACACAAAAAGCGCCGCGGCTGAAATGCAGAACCGCCTTTTTGCTTTGCTGAGCGAATGGGCGGTGGTGGATGATGCCACCTTGCGCGAAGCCGTCCAGACGCGCATCGGTGTCACCCTCGACCAGCCGCAAGATCTGTATCGGGCGCGCACCTTATTTGCCCGTGCTCTGGAAGCGCCGGGCGGGCTTAAGGTGCAAACCATTCATGCTTTTTGCGAGGCCTTATTGCATCGCTTTCCGCTTGAAGCGGGTCTGACACCGGGGTTTGATCTGATTGACGAGACCGATGCCAGCAGCTTGGTAAATGCTCTGGCAGCGCAGATCATGGCGCGCGATAACGCCGATTTTATTTTTCTGAGCCGGCAATTTTCGGAGCAAGTTTTTACCGGCTTAGTGCATCGCATGGTGGCAAGCCGCAGTCGGTATCAAAATTTGGCAGGAGCCGCCCTTGAGGATTATTTGACAGAGAATTTTGGTCCCGAGGCGCGCCAGCAAAACGATACGGCGCGAGCCGACTTGATTGTCGCGATGATGGCTTGGGCGCCGCGTTATCTCGATATGGCCCTGGCCGCAGGCTCGGCGAGCGATCAGAAGGCCGCACGTCATTTAGCCGCAGCTCTGGCTGATGGGGGGCTGAGCGATCCTTGGAATGGCCTGCGGGCCTTGTTTGAGACGGAGAAAGGAGAGCCACGGGCGCGGTTATATACCAAAGCCTTGGCCGAGGCTGCGCCTGATGTGGCGCAGGAGATTACCCAACACGGGCAAGGCTTTTACGCGCTCGAAGCACAGCGTCGGCGGCAATTTGCCCGTTATGTGACGGGTGCTTTTCATCGTGCGGCCGCATTATTGCAGCAAGATTATGCCGCCGCCAAGGCGGCTCGAAATTGCCTCGATTATGACGATCTGATTGGCTATGCCGCCGCCTTGCTCTCCAATCGATCTGCGACGGCTTGGGTTTTATATAAAATCGACAATGGGCTTGATCATATTTTGATCGACGAAGCGCAAGACACGAGCCCGGCGCAATGGCAGGTGATTGCAGCTTTGGCGGAAGAATTTTTTGCTGGCGCGTCGGCCCGAAAAATTACCCGCACGATATTTGCCGTTGGCGATGAGAAGCAATCAATCTTCTCCTTTCAAGGGGCGGATCCCAGTTCATTTGACAAGATGCGTGATTTTTTCGCCGCGCGGGTGCAGGCCGCAACCTTGGGTTTTGAGCCTGTTGATATGATCAAATCCTATCGCTCGGCACCGGATATTCTGGGCTTGGTCGACAGCTTGTTTGCAACGCCTGAGCGGGCGCAGGGTCTGACCGCTGCCGGCAAGGCGACACAGCATGTGGCCCACCGTGAGGGGGCAACGGGCTATATCGAGCTGTGGCGTCCCGAGACAAATACGGAAAAAGCGCCCGAGGATATTTGGTGGCAAACCGATCGGGTCGAGAGTGCTGCCCTGCCGGCGCGCCAGCGCATGGCCGAACGCGTGGCAGAAAAAATTCAAAATCTCTTGCAAGCCTCGGATGCGGCGCTTTCAGCAGGCGATATTCTGATCCTTGTGCGCCGCCGCAATGCCGTATTTTATGACCTGCTGCGGGCGTTGCATCAAACCGGCGTAGCGATTGCGGGTGCCGATCGTATGAAGCTTCTCGACGAATTGGTTATTAAAGATCTGATGAATCTGGTTGAACTGGCTCTGAACCCGATGAATGATTTGGCCTTAGCAATATTTTTACGTGGCCCCCTTGGTGGTTTAAGCGACGAGGCGCTGTATGAGCTCGCTTATGGTCGACCAGGCAGTTTATATAATGCGCTCGTGGCGCAGTGCGACCAACCCGTTTTTGCCGCCGCCTATGCTGATGTGAGCTGGCTGATTGACAATGCTGCCCTGACGCCATTCGATTTTTTTGCCCGCTATCTCAGTGGCCATGACGCCCAACGCCGCTTGAAAAATCGGCTGGGTAATGAGATTGACGATGCGGTGAATGAGTTTTTGCGCTTGGCGCTGAATTTCGAACGAACGCATGCGGCCACATTACAAGGGTTTATAGATTGGATCCGATCGCATGCAACCGAGATCAAGCGGGAAATGGAGGAGGGGACCGATGCCGTCCGCATCATGACGGTGCATGGCGCCAAGGGGTTGGAGGCGCCGATCGTTTTTCTAATCGATGACTGTGTAGCGCAAGGCTTAAGTACACGCGACTCGCTGATTTTTGTTGATCAACATTTGATTTGGCGTCCGCCGTCGAAGGAGCGACCAGCCGAACCCGATCCGCGATTGCAGGCCGCCGAAGCACAAGCTTTTGCGGAGTCACAACGCTTGCTCTATGTTGCCCTGACGCGCGCCAAGGATCGGCTTTACATCACCTCTTACCTGGCGCGTGGCGAAACCCCAGCAGCAAATAGTTGGTATGGTCAGCTTGCCGCCTGCCACCCCGATACTGGCGAGCGCGATAGGGTCTGGAAACTTGGCGATGAGGCGCGAGCTGTGCCCGAGCGGTCTTTGGACGGAGGGGGCACAACTATTTTGCCGCGCCCTGGCCCCGATTGGATTGGGCAAAAGGTAGCCGAGACGACAAAAGGGCTGTCGGTTTCGGCGACTCGGTTGGCGCGGCGACACGGATTGGTGAAATCAAGAGGCGCCGCACGCGGAACCCAGTTTGGGACATTGGTGCATAATATTTTGCAATTTCTACCAGCGGTCGACGCGGCTGATCGCTATGCCCGCCTCGAAGCCTATTTGGAAGATCAGGGGGCTGCTATTCCGCCGGCGCAGCGCGCCGCCCTTGTTGCGCAGCTGCGTCAGGTCATGGAATGCGCCGACTTTGCGCCGCTGTTCTCGTCGCAAGCGCGTGCCGAGTGCCCCATTCGCGGCGTTATTGAGGGCGCTAATGGCCGCGAGATTTCGATTTCCGGTCAAGTTGACCGCTTATACCACGACCGCGACAAAGATTTTGTCTGGGTGGTCGATTTCAAGACCGGCAAGCGCGATGCCGACGACGACAGCTATTTGCGACAGATGGCAATTTATCGGCATTTGATTGGGCAGGCGACGGGCGCGTCGGATATTCGCTGTTCGCTGATTTGGGTCAATGGGGCTGAAGAAGAACGCTTTGCGCCGCAGGCACTTGACCAAGCTCTCACCGAAATCGTCACCGCCCCCCTTGATCGGGCACCCGACGCTACCTAGATTGAAGATAAGAACTTAATATAGAGGAGTTTCTGATGTCTGTAGACCACGCCAATGATGCCGATTTTAAAGCCAAAGTTCTCGACGCTTCGGGGCCTGTGTTGGTTGATTTTTGGGCCGAATGGTGTGGGCCGTGCAAGCAGATCGCGCCAGCGCTCGATGAATTATCGGATGAGTTAAAGGGTCAGGTCAGTATTATCAAAGTTAATATTGATGAGAACCCGAAAGCGCCCACTGATTACCATGTTCGGTCTATCCCGACGATGATCTTGTTCCAAGATGGTCAGCCAACTGCCACCAAAGTGGGTGCGGCGCCGAAAAGCGACATTAAATCGTGGATTGAAGAGAGCCTCTAGGCACTTTAAACAGAGCGCTGCTATGACGCTTGTCGTAGCACCCATCCAGCCAGATAGAGTGAGCCGCAAATCACTAGCCTTTGCGTGTCGGGCGGTATAGCCGCTATGGCCTCAAACGGTGTGGCAAACCCGCGACTATCTTGTCGGCGCGACGCTTGCGCTAAATCAACTCCCTGTTGACTGTTTTCTTGATCTGGAATGGTTGTCGTTAAGATTTGTAGATCAGGGAGATCGGCAAAGGCATCGAGAAAATTAGGTGCCGATTTGGTGTTCAACAAGCCACACATCAATGTCGTTCTGCCGCCTTTCCGTGAGTGTTCCATCATTAACCAGTTGGCTAAGGCTTGCGCGGCGGCGGCATTATGACCGCCATCGAGCCAAATCTCTGCTCGCGGCGCTTGCTGTCGAATAACATCAATCAAAGCGCCTTTTGTGAGGCGCTGCAGCCGCGCCGGCCAACTGGCCGTTGCAACGCCGCGCTGAAGCGCTGCGGATGGAAGGCCGAGCTGACGGCCTGCGGCCAGTGCAGTGCCGGCATTGGTGAATTGATGCGAGCCTTGCAAGCGCGGGGCCGGCAGATCGAGCAAGCCATCGAGGTCTTGGAACACCATGCCGTCGCGCTCGCCGGCACAGCTCCAATCACGCCCACCGAGTTTTAGGCTGGAGTTGTTTTGCGCAGCGACAGCCTCCAGTATGTCGGCAACCGCGTCA
Source organism: Rhodobiaceae bacterium (assembly GCA_038106515.1). Taxonomy (GTDB): domain Bacteria; phylum Pseudomonadota; class Alphaproteobacteria; order RS24; family RS24; genus JAYODZ01. The sequence goes on along the minus strand of JAYODZ010000018.1, from coordinate 7,325 downwards.
TCTTGTGGTGCCGCGATGACCGGAACACCCGGTTTGATGATACCGGCTTTCTCACCTGCGATTGCGGTCAGCTCAGCTCCCAGAAATTCTTGATGATCAATGCTAATTGGGGTGATGACGCTAAGTTCGGGGGTGATGACATTGGTGGCATCAAGTCGTCCCCCGAGGCCGACCTCGAGCAACAACCAGTCAGCTGGCGTTTGAGAAAAAGCAAGAAAGGCGGCCGCCGTGGTGATCTCAAAAAAAGTAATTGGTGCTCCGGCATTGGCTGCCTCGCAGGTAGCCAGATGGCGTGCCAGATCAGGTTCTGCGATCGGCACTCCGAGCAGTGAAATGCGCTCGTGAAAATCAACCAAATGCGGCGAGCTATAAGCATGCACACGGGCGCCCGTCGCGGATAACATGGCGCGCAAAAAAGCCAGCGTCGAGCCTTTACCATTGGTGCCGGCAATGTGAATAATGGGGGGGCAGTTACGCTCTGGGTGGCCAAGCGCTGCCAGCAAGCGATGCATACGCTCGAGCGAGAGGTCGATATATTTCGGATGCAGGCCGAGCAGACGCTTTAGAAGATTATCGGAGTCGCGCATCGGCGCGCCATTATTCGGCAGCGACGGCGTCCGGTCCGTTCGGGTCAGTCAGCAATCCGATTATGCGTCCCAATGTCTCGCGTAGCTGGTGCCGGTGAACCACCATATCGACCATGCCATGCTCGAGCAGATATTCGGCGCGCTGGAAGCCCTCGGGAAGTTTTTCACGGATCGTATCTTCGATCACCCGCGGGCCAGCAAAACCGATAAGAGCATTGGGTTCGGCAATTTGAATGTCTCCCAGCATGCCGTAACTGGCGGTGACGCCACCTGTCGTTGGGTCGGTGAGAACCACAATATAAGGTAAGCCGCGCTCGCGCATTTCTTGGATCACGACAGTCGTGCGCGGCATTTGCATCAGTGACAAGATGCCTTCTTGCATCCGCGCGCCACCAGCGGCGGCGATCAAAACTAGCGGCAAATCTCGCTCCAAAGCCGTTTGCCCAGCGATCACGACAGCTTCGCCGGCCGCCATACCAAGTGATCCGCCCATAAAGCTGAAATCTTGCACTGCTACAACACTGCGGTGGCGCTCGATCGTTCCAACCGCCACGGTGACCGCATCTTTGCGACCCGTTTTGCTACGCGCTTCTTTCAGGCGATCGGCATAACGCTTTTGATCTTTAAATTTAAGCGGATCATGAGGTACGTCGGGCAGATCAATAATTTCATAGGTCGCGTCGTCAAAAATTTGATGCAACCGCTCCATAGTATCCATACGCATGTGGTGGTCACATCCGGGGCAGACCTTTTGCAAAAGCTCGACGTCGCGGTGAAAAATCATTTCTCCACATTCCGAGCAATTCAGCCACAAATTGTCAGGCGTATCTTCTTTTGGCGCGAAGACTTCAGCAATTTTCGGACGAACAAAATTTTTGATCCAGTTCATGACGGCCCCTCACCCAGCAAATGCCAGATTGCCTTAAAATTTCATAACCTTATCTCTTTACACCCGCAGCAAGGTCTGAGGCAAGAGCCAAGACGTCAGAAACGCAAGCGCTAGTGGCCTGGCCATCGCTATCGAGATGCGCGGCAATGCGATCAACCAAAACTGACCCGACCACCACACCATCACCAGCTGGCGCCATTTCAGCCGCCTGATCAGGGGTTTTTATGCCAAATCCGATGGCTATCGGCAGGGCGGTATGGTTGCGGATCCGTTCGATCGCCGTTGCCACTTTATTGGCTTCGGGGCTGGCCGAGCCAGTAATCCCCGTGATCGAGACGTAATACACAAAACCCGAGGTGTTTTTCAAAACTGCCGGCAGACGGCGATCATCGGTGGTCGGCGTCGCCAAGCGAATGAAGTTCAACCCAGCCCGCATGGCGGGTATGCAAAATTCGGCATCTTCTTCGGGGGGGAGGTCGACAATAATCAGACCATCAACCCCGGCAGATAAACAATCGGCAATGAATGTCTCGACGCCATAGCGATAAACAGGGTTGTAATAGCCCATCAGAACAATCGGCGTCGTGTCATCTTGGGCGCGAAAGGCGTTGACCATAGCGAGGGTCTTGGCCATTGTTTGTCCGGCGGCGAGCGCCCGCTGGCTGGATTTTTGAATGGCAGGACCATCGGCCATCGGGTCAGTAAAAGGCATACCAAGCTCTATAACATCGACACCGGCGCCAGGAAGGCCGTTCATAATTTTTTGCGATGTCTCAAGGTCGGGGTCGCCAGCGGTAATAAAGGCAATAAATGCTTTTTCATTGCGCGCTTTTAAATCAGCAAAACGTTGCTCTAATCGGGTCACCATGATTTAGCTCAGCCTTACGTTTAAATGCTCGGCCACGGCGAACACGTCTTTATCGCCACGACCGCATAAATTCATCACCAATAAGTGATCGGCCGGCAGCTTGGGCGCAATTTTGCTCACATGCGCCAGCGCATGCGCCGGCTCAAGTGCTGGGATGATACCCTCGAGCTTGGTGATCAATTGAAACGCCTCGAGCGCCTCGGCATCGGTCACCGCGACGTAGGACACGCGGCCCGTGTCGCGCAGATAAGCGTGCTCCGGCCCAATGCCCGGATAATCGAGACCTGCCGAAATAGAATGTCCTTCAACAATTTGGCCATCATCATTTTGCAGCAAATAGGTACGATTGCCATGCAAAACGCCTGGTAGACCGCCCGCTAGAGACGCGGCGTGATGCGGTGTATCGAGCCCTAGGCCGCCAGCTTCGACGCCAATAATCTCCACCGATGGCTCGTCGAGGAAGGGGTGAAATAGCCCCATCGCATTCGATCCGCCGCCAATACAAGCAACCAAGCTGTCGGGCAGGCGACCCTCGGCTTCCAGCATTTGCGCGCGGGTTTCGTTGCCGATGACGGATTGGAAATCGCGAACCATGGCAGGGTAAGGGTGAGGGCCGGCGACCGTTCCGATAATGTAAAATGTGCTATCGACATTGGTAACCCAGTCGCGCAAGGCTTCGTTCATGGCGTCCTTCAAAGTGCCGGCGCCCGAGGTGACGGGCACAACTTCGGCCCCAAGAAGCTTCATACGGAATACATTGGGCTTTTGCCGTTCGATATCGGTGGCCCCCATAAAAACCGTGCATGGCAGGCCGAAACGAGCGGAAACTGTGGCAACGGCAACGCCATGCTGCCCGGCTCCGGTTTCGGCGATAATTCGGGTTTTGCCCATGCGCTTGGCGAGCAAAATTTGCCCAAGACAATTATTAATTTTATGCGAGCCTGTATGATTGAGTTCGTCGCGCTTAAGATAAATTTTGGCGCCACCAAAATGCTCCGTTAGGCGTGGTGCAAAATACAACGGCGATGGGCGTCCGACATAGGTTTTGTGCAAGTCGGACATCTCAGCCGCAAAGGCAGGATCTTGTTTCGCCGCTTCATAAGCGGCCTCAAGATCGAGAATCAAAGGCATCAGCGTTTCGGCAACAAAACGGCCGCCGAAAATACCGAAACGGCCATTTTCATCGGGTCCGGTTCGAAAAGAATTGGTTCCAGTCACTCCTGCGTCTCCACTCACTTAAGCCGCCGCTTTGGCGTTCGCTATAAACCGCCGCACAAGCGCGGGCGATTTTTGCCCAGGCGCATCTTCCACCCCCGATGATACGTCGACCATGGTTGCGCCCGTTTGCGCGATTGCCTGCTGCACATTATCTGCGGTCAGCCCGCCCGACAACATCCACGGACGGCTACCGTCATACGCATCGAGGAGGCTCCAGTCAAAAACTTTTCCATTGCCGCCAGGCAAGTCGCGTTGTTGCGGTTTGGCATCGAAAAGATACCAATCGGCGCTACCGGCATAGGCGTCGCAGGGCGCAAAGTCGGACTGCGTAGCAATTCCGAAGGCTTTAATAATGGGGCGATTGCTGAGGCGGGCAATTTCTGCTGCCCGTTCAGGTGTCTCTTTGCCATGTAATTGGATGCGATGTGGGCTGGTGGCCGCTAGACAGCGTTCGATGCGGTCATTGTCGGGATCGACAAGCAAAGCAATGCGCTCTATGTGCGGCGGGCATTGGCGAGCCAATTGGATGGCTGCATCATCTTCGAGGTGGCGCGGTGAAGGGGGGTAGAAGACAAAGCCGATCATATCGGCGCCAGCACCGATCGCCGCCTGTAAGACGTCCACGTCGGTGATGCCGCAAATTTTAACTTTGATCATAGACCGAGCTCCGCGGCGATGGCCGCGGCGGCGGCGGCGGGGTCTAATTGTTGCGTAATCGGGCGGCCAATAACCAAGATATCAGCGCCAGCGGCCACGGCTTGGCTTGGTGTCATAACGCGTTTTTGATCTGCGACGGCACTGCCGGCCGGGCGAATTCCAGGGACGATGAGTTTAAAGTCAGCACCCAAGCGGTCGCGAATAGCCGTAATTTCATGGGCCGAGCAGACTATGCCATCGAGCCCACAGGATTGGGCGAGGCTCGCGAGCGCGACGACCTGTTCTTCTGTCGAGCGTTCGACGCCAATATCTGCGAGATCCATATTATTCAGGCTCGTGAGTACGCTGACGCCGATCAACTGCGTTTGTGAGTCGGCGGCATCAATGGCGGCGCGTGCCGCTTGCATCATGTCACGGCCACCGACGATGTGAATATTGACGATGGCAGGTCGCAAAGGCATCAAGGCGGTCAGCCCGTGCGCTACGGTATTGGGAATGTCATGCAACTTAAGGTCGAGAAAAATCGGCAAGCCTATCTCAGCCAGAGCCCCGTAGCCGAAAACGCCATTGCGATAAAAAAACTCCATACCGAGCTTGAGACCACCAACATAGGGCGCAACGGCGCGGGCCAGCTCCGCGGCCTTCGGAATATCCAGCGTATCTATGGCGCAATAAATCGGGTTCGACGTCATCGATCTTTCTGCTTGTTCGTGATTAAAAACTCCGCCGGATATAGCACTAAATGCCGTTAATGGCGAGCCTTGCGAGGCTAGAGTGGATCCTCATTGCGGTGCGTCCACCAGCTGTAAAACCGCCCCGCCGCAAAACCGATCACTAAACCCAATAACAAACAGAAAAGGATCAGAATAAATAACGGCATGTGGATAGCGGCCTCTTCATTGCCCAAAGACCACGGGTCAACGAACAGGGCAACGTCGTGGCGATTCATGAAGGCCAGCGGAATGATCAGCACGATCAGCTGAAATAGAAGGAAACGTCGTAAAAAAGCGGGCATGGTTAACCACCATTTAGGCGGTTACGCAGCTCCTTGCCAGTTTTAAAAAGGGGTGTGCGTTTTTCCGCCACCGCGACGGTTTCCCCCGTTCGGGGATTTCGTCCGATACGCGCAGCGCGGGTTTTCGCTGAGAAGGCTCCAAAGCCACGCAATTCGACGCGGTCGCCGCGGGCCAGAGCATCAGAAATTTCATCAAAAATAGTATTCACGACGCGCTCGACATCGCGCTGAAATAAATGCGGATATTTTTCCGCGATTTTTACGATCAACTCTGATTTTATCATTGCACACTCCCCAAGCCTCATACACTGCCAAAACAAGCTTTTTTTGACAAGTTAAAACCCGCTCAAATTGGCATAAAAAAAGCCCGCTCAACGAGCGGGCTTTTCATTAAGCGAGCGGCTTAGCTGTCTGAGCTTTCGCCTTTGTTCAGAGCAGCGCCCAGAATGTCACCCAGTGACGCACCACTATCCGACGAGCCGTATTGTGCGACGGCTTCTTTTTCGTCGGCAATCTCGAGCGCTTTGATCGACAGGCCGACGCGGCGGGCGCGATTGTCAACATTGGTGATCATCGCATCGATTTTATCGCCAACATTGAAACGCTCGGGGCGTTGATCTTCGCGGTCGCGCGACAGATCGCTACGCCGGATGAAGGCCGACAGGGCGCCGTCGTCGCCAAGGCTGACTTCAAGGCCACCATCATTGATCGCGGTCACAACGACTGTGACGCGATCGCCGCGGCGCATGCTGCCAGCTGTTTCGAACGGATCTCCGCCGATTTGTTTGATACCCAAGCTGATGCGCTCTTTGTCCATATCGATGTCGAGAACAACGGCTTCGACGACTTGGCCTTTGCTGAAATCAGCGATAGCTTCGTCGCCCGATCGATTCCAATCGAGATCTGACATATGCACCATACCATCGACGTCATTTTCAAGACCAACAAACAAACCAAACTCGGTGATGTTTTTGATCTCACCTGAGACTTTGCTGCCGATGGGGTGTTTCTCGGCAAAGCTCTCCCACGGGTTGTCGATACATTGTTTCAGGCCCAGCGAAATCCGACGCTTCGAGGGGTCGACTTCTAGCACCATGACTTCGACTTCTTGCGAGGTCGATACGATTTTGCCTGGATGGACGTTCTTTTTGACCCAGCTCATTTCTGAGACGTGAACCAAGCCCTCGACGCCGTCGGACAATTCAACAAAGGCACCGTAATCGGTGATGTTGGTGATGCGGCCAGAGATTTTTGAATTGAGCGGGAACTGCGCAATTACATTTTCCCATGGATCACTCTCGAGCTGTTTCATGCCGAGGCTGATGCGCTGGGTCTCGGGGTTGATTTTAACAACTTGGACTTTCACCGTCTGACCAATGGTCAGAACTTCTGACGGGTTGTTGACTCGGCGCCAGGAAATATCGGTAACGTGCAACAGTCCGTCAACCCCGCCGAGATCAACAAAGGCGCCGTAATCGGTGATGTTTTTAACAACACCTTCAACGACCTGACCTTCTTCGAGGTTTTGGACAATCTCGCTACGGGCTTCGGCGCGGCTTTCTTCCATAATGGCGCGGCGCGACACAACAATATTGCCGCGACGGCGATCCATTTTCAGGATTTGGAAAGGTTGCGCCATATTCATCAACGGCGTGATATCGCGGATGGGGCGGATATCAACTTGGCTACCTGGCAAGAAGGCGGTAGCGCCGTTAAGGTCGACGGTAAAGCCACCTTTGACGCGGCCAAAAATGACGCCTTCGACGCGTTCTTCATTTTCAAATGATTTCTCGAGTTTCGACCAGCTTTCTTCGCGGCGGGCACGATCGCGTGAGAGAACAGCTTCTCCCATCGCGTTTTCAATGCGCTCGAGATAAACTTCGACGCGGTCGCCGACTTTAATTTCGGGAGCGGCGCCGGCTTTCGAGAATTCTTTCAGCGGGATACGGCCTTCGGTTTTGAGGCCAACATCGACGATCACAAGATCGTTTTCGATCGCTGTGACACGGCCGTCTACGACAGTTCCTTCGACAGCGGCGTGTTCGGAAAAGCTCTCTTCCAAGAGAGCGGCAAAATCTTCAGTGGATGGGT
>JAYODZ010000158.1:0-3425 GCA_038106515.1 Rhodobiaceae bacterium | reverse complement strand
GATCAGGCTCAACGGGGCGTTTACGCAGAGCGATTTGCACAGAACGCATAAGCTTATCGCGATCAAAGGGCACTTTGCGTCCACTGTTTTTAACAATCGTCAGCTCGCGCAATTGAATTCGTTCAAAGGTCGTAAAGCGCCCGCCACAATCTTGGCAAATACGCCGCCGTCGGATAACCGTATTATCCTCGGTTGGCCGACTATCCTTCACCTGCGTGTCGGTATTGGTGCAATAGGGGCAACGCATAGAGACAACTTAAGCGTTATAAATCGGGAACCGTTGGCATAGCTCCTCGACGCGTTGTTTTACAGAGGCCTGCACGGCTTCAACATTGTTCGATGCGCTAACGGCGTCAAGAACCTCGGCGATTAAATCCCCGACCAGCTTAAACTCGGCAACACCAAAGCCTCGCGTTGTTGCCGCTGGGGTTCCCAAGCGGACACCCGAGGTCACGGTCGGCTTTTCCGGATCAAACGGAATGCCATTTTTATTGCAGGTAATATGCGCCTCTTCCAAGGCAACCTCAGCCACATTACCAGTTACTTTTTTGGGACGCAGATCGACCAAGGCCAAATGATTATCGGTGCCGCCCGAAACTATATCAAAACCGTGCCCTTTCAGACTTTCAGCTAGGGCGCGCGCGTTTTCGACGACATTTTTAATGTAGATCTTGTAATCTGGCCGCAGCGCTTCGCCGAAGGCCACAGCTTTGGCGGCGATTACATGCATCAGCGGGCCACCCTGAATGCCTGGAAAAATTGCCGAATTAAATTTCTTTCCCAACTCAGGGTCATTCGACAAAATCAGACCGCCTCGCGGGCCACGCAGGGTTTTATGCGTCGTTGTCGTGACCGCATGAGCATGCGGAATTGGGCTGGGGTGGGCACCACCAGCAACCAGCCCCGAAATATGCGCCATATCAACCAGTAAATAGGCGCCGACGCTATCGGCAATGGCTCTGAAGCGCGCAAAGTCAATCACCCGCGGGTAAGCCGAGCCGCCCGCAATAATCATTTTTGGCTTATGCTCTTGCGCTAAGCGCTCGACCTCATCGAAATCGATCAAATGATCATCTGGGCGGACACCATATTGCACTGACTTAAACCATTTTCCCGACTGGTTGGGCGCTGCCCCATGTGTCAAGTGGCCACCAGCCGCAAGGCTCATGCCCAAAATCGTATCGCCCGGCTGGATCAGAGCCATCATCACCGCCTGATTAGCCTGCGAACCCGAATTAGGTTGAACATTGGCATAGGCGCAATCATAAAGCTTGCAGACGCGCTCGATCGCCAATTGCTCGGCAATATCAACAAACTCACAGCCGCCGTAATACCGGCGCCCAGGGTAGCCTTCGGCATATTTATTGGTCAGAACTGAGCCTTGCGCTTCAAGCACAGCGCGCGAGACAATATTTTCCGACGCAATCAACTCTATTTGCGTTTTTTGCCGCTGAAACTCACGCCCAATAGCATCGAAAATCTCGTTGTCGGTGTCGGCCAAAGACGACGAAAAGAAGGAACTCTTTTCTAAACCTGCAGCATTTTTGTTTTGCATAGAAGGCTCCTATAATTTGTCAGATAAACTGATTTACCACGACTGCCGCACGGGGTTAAGTGCTTTCCCTTTACTAACGGTGCGTTAAATGGGCGCCCGTCTAATTGCCCCACAGATTTCGCTCGATTAGGACCTTTTTCAGGAGGCTGCAGGCATCAGTCATGATGCCATCGACGCCAATATCCAATAAATCATGCATCAGTGATTCGTTGTTAATCGTCCAAGCATGGACCTGCAACCCCAAACGATGTGCATAGGCAACTTTATCTTTGGTTAAAAACCGAAAACCATAGCGCGCAACAGGAAACTGTACACAGGAGGCCGAAAATCTTTGCGGTAAACGCAGAGCGCCGCCAAACCAAAATCGACCTGCCCCACGCATCCCAATCGAATGACAAACCGGCCGCGACAAATGACGGCAAATATAACGAATGCGCTTGTCGGCGAATGACCCAATACAAATCCGATCGTGGCACTGGGTTTGCTCAACCAAAGACACGAGAGGGTCGCAGGCAGCTTCGGCCTTGGCATCTATGTTAAAGCGCGCGGTCGGGAATTGTTCGAGCAACGCAGACATACGCGGGATGGCATGCTGACCATCGATCCGCAAAGCATCAATCTCAGGCGATGTCAGACTTGAAATCGTCTCCGGCATCCCCACCAAACGACTGAGGTCAGGATCGTGAAAGGCGTAAAGAACGCCATCGGCGGAGGCATGCACATCCGTTTCAAGATAACGAAATCCTAGCCCAACCGCATGCGAAAACGCCGCTAACGTATTTTCTGGGGCGGCGTCCGTGCCGCCGCGATGCGCGAAGGCCAAAATCCCTTCGTGCTGTAAATATGATGACGCCACGCTATATCACCTCAAGAACCACCTGTTGAACACAATAGCCCTCTTTCTCCAGCGAAAAAAAGAGGCTTTAATACAACTTGTAACAAGGAGCGGGTCGATGAGTTTTGGGCTTTTATCTGTCTATGCCATTGCAGTCATGCTGTTCGTCGTTTGGCTGATCAGCATCATCCGGCGCGACGCCGGCATTATCGATATTTTTTGGGGTCTGGGCTTTGGCCTTATCGCTCTCTTGGCACTGATAAATTTCCCAAGCGCCAAGCTTGAAATTCGTCTGACCTACCTTCTGGTTATCCTCTGGGCCTTGCGGCTGGGACTGCACCTCGCACGGCGCTGGCTACACGAGGAAGAGGAAGATAAACGCTACCAATCAATGCGGCGACGGGCTGGATCGATATTCTGGCTGAAAAGTCTCTTCACCGTTTTTGGATTGCAAGGCGCGTTGATTTTGCTGATCGCTCAACCATTAATCCAGCTAACATCGTATAGCGCGACCCCCGCAGTCGCGCCGGCTTTTTTCCTATTTTTACTGATCGCGTTTATTGGCCTCGCCATCGAGACCATCGCCGACCGCCAGCTGACCGCCTTTCGCGCGGCTGGCACAGGCGGCATTTTGCAAACTGGCCTTTGGGCGCGGTCGCGCCATCCGAATTATTTCGGCGACGCCCTGTTCTGGTGGGGGATTGGCTTGGCGGTGATTACTATCGCGCCCGAGCTTATTTGGACCCTGATGTCTCCCATCATTATGAACATCCTGTTGGTCAAAGTTTCAGGCGCAGAATTGCTCGAAAAATACATGCAAAAACGTGAGGGCTATGCCGATTATCAAGCCCGCACCAACCGCTTTATACCGCGATTATTTGCTTAAATATTTCCGCGCAACATATTGATAATACCAGAGAAATCCATATTTCCGTGACCCTTCTCTTGCATCATCGTATAAAGCTCTGTCGCCCGTTTCCCCATCGGTGTATCGGCATCAGCTGAGGCCGAAGCGTCTTGCGCCAAGACCAAATC
>JAYODZ010000157.1:0-3435 GCA_038106515.1 Rhodobiaceae bacterium | reverse complement strand
GCGATGTCATGGTCGCTAATTTCGGCAGCCAGCGCAGCAAGCTCAGCTGACGCTTCTTCTTCAGTCATCTCAGCAATCGGCTTATCCCTCGGTGCCATTACAGCTCACCTTCGAGCAATTTTTCTGCTGCCGCGCGGGCTTCATCCGTGACCTGCGCGCCCGACAACATGCGGGCGATTTCCTCCCGCCGATGCTCGGCCACCAAATCCTCGACCGAGGTGAGGCTCACACCATCCGCGGCATTTTTCTGCACCCGCCAATGGGTTTGCCCTCGAGCCGCAACTTGCGGCGCATGCGTCACAACCAGCACCTGATGATGCTGCGCCAATTGCCGCAAACGACTACCAACCGCTTCGGCGACGGCGCCGCCTACGCCAACGTCAACCTCATCAAAAATCAAACAGCGCGGTGCATCGGCATCAGCTAAGACCACCTTCAAGGCCAACATGAAGCGCGCCAACTCACCGCCAGAGGCAATTTTAGCAATTGGCCCTTCAGGTGTGCCTGGGTTGGTTTGCGCTAAAAATCGTACCCGATCAAACCCCTTTGGTCCTGCCTCGGCGGCATCAGAAATTTCGGTCCGGAAGCACGCCGCAGCAAGCTTTAAATCTGGGAGTTCCGCATTGACCGCCTGATCGAGTTTGAGCGCCGCCGCGATCCGCGCGCGGCGCAAGTCAGCGGCCAACTTTTGATACTGTGCTTGCGCCTCATCGCTAGCCTTTTGATACCGCTTTAATACCGCAGGGTCGTCGTCAAGCGACGCCAAACGTGCGGACAGGCTGACAAATAAATCTGGCAAAGCATCAATCTCGCAACGATGTTTACGGGCAATATCGCGCAAGGCAAACAGCCGGTCCTCGGTAGCTTCGAGCGCGGCTGGGTCCATGCTCAAGCGACGCGCTACGTCTTGTACCTGTGCCAGCGCTTCCGTAACCTCGACACGAGCGCGGTCGAGGCTCGCCATAACGTCACCAAGCGCCTCGGCATCGACGGCGGCGGCACGCTCACCAGCGCGCAAAGCGTCATTTAGTTGTGCTTCGGCGCCCGCCTCACCGTCCAAGCTGGCAACAATAGCTTCGAGAGCGCCGGTCAACTTACCGGCATTTTGCTGTAGCCGCCTGAGGCGATCCAGCTCCTCGGCCTCTCCCGCTTTTGGCGATAGGCGCTTCAAGTCTTCGACCGACCGCTGGAGATGTTCAATTTCATCGCCACTTTTTTCTAACTGCGTTTGATATTCGGCCAACGCATTGGCCGCATCCTGCCAGGCCCGAAAGGCCGTTGACGTTTTATCCCGTAAGTCGAGCGTATTAGCAAAACCGTCAAGCAGATCGAGTTGGACCGCTGCATCGGTCAAAGTCTGGCTCTCATTTTGGCCGTGAATCTCAACCAGAGCCTGCCCAAAACGAGCTAACAGACCAATACTGACAGGCGTGTCATTAATATAAGCGCGGCCCTTGCCGTCGGCTCCTTGCACGCGGCGGAGCACCAGCTCACCATCATTTTCGGGAATATCATTATCGTTTAATAAGGCTTCGATGTCGGCGCGATTTTGGCAATCAAATATAGCCGAGGCGGAACCTTGCTTGCAGCCTTGCCGCACCAGCCCCGCCTCGCCGCGCGCACCCGTCGCAAGCCCCAGAGCATACAAAAGGATCGATTTTCCAGCACCTGTTTCGCCGGTCAAAGTTGTCAGACCAGCCGTCCAAGACAGGTTTAAATTTTCAATCAGAACAATATCGCGGATCGTCAGAGAGAGCAGCATGCCGTCACTCTAAAAAACAGTATTCCAGACCTTACTGAGCCACGAGTCTTCATGTTGCTCGGGTTTTAAATCTCGATCAACAAGCAAGCGATAGCTATCGGCATACCAGTTCGAGTCGGGATAATTATGACCAAGAATAGCGGCGCTGGTTTGCGCCTCTTTCTCAATACCAAATGTCAGATATAGCTCGGTCAAACGATGCAATGCTTCGGGCGTATGCGTGGTTCTTTGATATTGCTGAATGACATTACGAAACCGTCGCAAGGCTGCCGCATATTGCCCCCGATCTTGATAATAGCGGCCAACAGTCATTTCCTTGCCAGCAAGGTGGTCGCGGGTCAAATCCAGTTTAAGAACAGCATCGCGGGCATAATCCGTGTCGGGGTACCTGCGGATGACCTCAATCAGCGCCTGTTGTGCCAATTCGGTATTACGTTGGTCGCGCTGGACATCCGAAATTTGCTCGTAATAGCTCTGGGCGATGATGTAATAAGCATAAGCCGCCTGCGCATTACCAGGGTAAAGCGAAACAAAGCGCCGTGCCGTCAGGACCGCCTGCTCGTACTGGTTCTGGATATAATATGTATAGGCTGCCATCACCATGGCTTTGCGCGCCCATTTTGAATAGGGGTGCTGGCGTTCAACCTCATCAAACTGTAGCGCAGCCATCGAATAATTGCCGTCTTGCAATTCATCCATGGCCGCATTGTAAATTTCTTCAACCGGGCGCTCGACATAGTCGATAAGCTCGTCCGAGCCGCCGCAAGCGGCCAAAGGAAGAGCGAAGAGTAAAGCTAAGAGGATGTTATGAAATTTCTTGAACATGGCTGAACTTTACCCGACTCTGCGAAGATCACAAGCCGAATTTAGGCTCTAGCGTCCGAAAACAACAAAACATAAAGGACAGATTTATTCAGCCGCAATGGCAACCGATTCAGAGCTAACCAACTCAAAACTATCGGCTTCCATGAAAAGCGCATGCAAAAGCTTATTGTGCAGTGCATGACCCGACTTAAAGCCGCGATAACGGCCGATAATTGGCAGACCAGCCAAATACATGTCACCCACCGCATCCAACAGCTTGTGGCGAACAAATTCATCTTGCTCGCGCAAACCCTCTTCATTGAGGACCCCTTCGTCGCCGACAACAACAGCGTTTTCAAGCGATCCACCGAGCGCCAAACCGACGCGGTGCATAGCTTCGACTTGGTTGAGCATGCAGAAGGTACGCGATGACGACAATTGCGACACAAATGCGTCCGGCGTCAAGTCCAGCGCAAATTCTTGCCGACCGATTGCATCATTTTCGAAATCAATCACGGCTTCAAAACAAGCGCTATCATCTGGCAGCAACTCACAGAAAGAGTCACCCATCTCAATGCGTACAGGGCGCAAAATCCGCAAGTAACGGCGCGGTGAGGCCAGAGCAACAACCCCTGCTGATTGTAATATTTGAACGAAGGGCAAAGCGCTTCCATCCATAATCGGCACTTCTGGCCCATCCAGCTCAACAATCACATTGTCGATACCAAGTCCCGATAAAGCCGCCATAAGGTGCTCGACGGTACCAACACTATAACCATGCGCATGGGCAATGCGACTAGATAGCGTCACATCACAAACGCGGCTGAACAAAGCAGGGACAAGACCCTCTTCGAGGCTCGGCGCATCAG
>JAYODZ010000156.1:2046-3494 GCA_038106515.1 Rhodobiaceae bacterium | reverse complement strand
GCATGATATTCGCCACTTGGCGGTGACCGATCAAAGTGGCTGTCTGGTTGGTTGGCTGTCGGCGCGAGAGCTGTTGCGCCACCGCACCAGTGCTGCCTTGGTTCTCGGCGACCATATCCAATCGGCGCAGCAACGCGGCGACCTCGTGGGCGCTTTGTCTCTATTACCAGGTGTTGTGGCGCGCCTTAGCGCCGAGGGGCTGGCCATTACCGACATTACGGCGATTATTAGTAGCGAGATTAGCCTTTTACTGTCGCGTAGTGCAGACTTTGCCGAGCAGGAGATGATTGCCAACGGCCATGGTCCAGCGCCGCGGGCGCATGCGGTCTTGATCCTCGGCTCAGCAGCACGCCGCGAGAGTTTGTTGGCCGCCGATCAAGACCACGCCATCGTCTATGCGGATCATACCGATCGCGACGAGATCGATCGCAATTGGTTTTTAATGTATGGCAAACATATTTCCGATATTTTGGCAGAGGCAGGCTTACCCTATTGTGCTGGCGGCGTGATGTCGCAAAACCCCGCTTGGTGCATGTCTTTGTCCGACTGGACGGCGCGGCTATATCATTGGGTTAAACAGGCCCACCCCGAAGATACCTTAGCCATGGATATATTTTTCGACTTTCAATATGCCGCCGGTTGCTTAGACCTAGCGCAAAGCTTGAAGCGCGTTAGCCTCTCTGCGCCGATGCGGCGTCCAGATTTTTTAAAAAACCTAGCGCGGAATGTCGGCCGACGCGGTGCAAATATAGATTTGTTCGGGCGGCTAAAATTCGTTAACGGGCAGTTCGAGGCCAAGCGCGCTATTACGTTACCGATCACCGAGGCCTTGCGGGTGCTCGCCTTGTCGCACGGTCTATCCGAAGT
Organism: Rhodobiaceae bacterium; assembly: GCA_038106515.1. Lineage (GTDB taxonomy): Bacteria > Pseudomonadota > Alphaproteobacteria > RS24 > RS24 > JAYODZ01. The sequence goes on along the minus strand of JAYODZ010000156.1, from coordinate 2,627 downwards.
TCGCAGCACCGAACGCGCCGAGGCGTTAATCGCGCGGCAGAACATCCCCAACTCGGTCTTGCAAATATCTGAAGACTTAGTATCGACGCAAGACCTTATTCTGCGTCAGCAATTAAAGGATTTAGCGGCAGGCAGAAATGCCAACAGCGCCTTGGCAAGCGCTGACTTATCGACGCAGGACAAAAAAAATTTAGTGCGCATCATTCGCGACACGGCTTATCTCTCAGAGCTGTTACAAGATACGCTCTTTGCCGAGCGATAAGGTTTCAGAAACTTGCTACAATCAGCCGAATAGCAAAAGCCAGGGTGAGAATGATTGCGGCAAAACTGGCCGCGATCAGGGCAATGATTTTTGCGAGGGTAAAGTAGTTATCGAGGCGCGCACGTAACTCGTCCGTGCGGCGACGACGGCTTATCTCGGACAGTCGATCGGTGAGAGCGGTGAGGTCACGAGAAATGATTTCTCGTTGTTCTGTCCCCTTACCTTTATCGCGCCGAGATAAGCTTGTCATCTACACGTATTAAGACGCTCGTTATTTTTTCCGAGCGGTAGTCCGCCTAGCGGCAGGCTTACGCGTCGC
>JAYODZ010000156.1:0-1946 GCA_038106515.1 Rhodobiaceae bacterium | reverse complement strand
TTTTTAGCAGCTGGTTTTTTAGCAGCTGGTTTTTTAGCAGCTGGTTTTTTAGCAGCTGGTTTTTTGGCGGCGGGCTTTTTCGTGGTTGCCATAACTACATCTCCTTTTGCTTCGCTCTCCTCCTCTCCAGTCTGTTTTGATCTGGCCTTTGGAGATGCGACTTTTTGCATCGCTACACTGCGTCTAAAATTGTTTTGACGCAAGAGTTTTGATAGCTTGGGCTGTTGCTTTACCAGCTCATCTATGGCGTCATCGTCGAGCTGTTGAGCGCGATCGTCCGACGCATCGACGGGAACATAAATTAATTCGCGCTTCACTATTTCCGTCGGTACTTCTTTTTCAACTTCAATAATTTTTTCCGTCTCGACAGTTTCGTAACGAATAACAGGGGCGGTGATGCGTTGTCGCATCGCGCTCATGGTCTTGTTAATGGCGCGCCCCGAACGCATGATGGACACCCGCAAAGCATCGGCGACCAACCGCACAAACTCCACAAAAACTCCAGCAATTGTGCCAATTAGAAAGATTATTGCGCGCGCAATGCTGAGCCATCCCTCTCCAAAGCGGACACCAAATTCTAAAACAGCGGCGGCCATGGCGCGGATGAAATTTGCCAAGCGATTGAGCATGCGCAACAACATCAAGCCGCCGCGCCCTCGGCGGCGAAGGCTCGGCGCCGCCATACGTTGTGGATCAGCAAGAACAAACGAAATAAAGGCGAGGAAGGTTCCCATGGTCGCCACAATTGCCGCTGTCGACCCGAACCACAGTGTGGCAACGGCCTTAACTTTTTCTTCCGGAAGATCGGCCACATCGAAGCTCGTTAGCTGCAATTGTGCAAGAATTTCCGAATCACTTGTCGGCGCCTCAGCTTGCTCACCAAAACACCAACCCTCAAAGGTCCCACAAACGATGGCGGTTAACTGATACACTTGCACCGTTTCGAGCTTGGCCCGATAGCTTTGCCGCAGGTCATGAAACTCGCTCATCAAAATCGCATTGTCGGCCTCGAGCTTATCGATACGACTTGAGTGGGTTCGCGTCGTCTCGAGATGCATGGCACGTTGCGTGTTGAGCTCTGCCAATTGACCATCGATCTGACGGTTGATTTCCTGCACGCGGCTGCGGTGGGCTTCGCGCGCATTGCTAACTTCGCGGTCAATCTCTTGCAACCTTGCCGACAGGGCGCGTGACATTTGACGCGACTGTTGCCCGACTTGGTCGCGCAGACGAGCTTCCTCTTCGACGAGCTTTCCTTGTCGTGTGTTAAACCTATCTTCGACAGCTTGCCGGACCCGCGCACGTTCAGAATCCAACTGTTGAATGCTGGCGGTAACCTGCTCCGTACGCAGCTGCAATTGGCGATTGATCTGCTCGATCAGCGCCGCTCGCCCAAATAAGATATTGGTGGCACGGTTAATTTGCTCACTTCGGTCGCGCTCAATTTGCGCCAGCTCCTGCTGTTTTTGCGCCAAGGCCGTTTGATAATTCGCATCGCTATCCGCCAGCGCTTGATTGCGGGCAGCTGTGAGGCGCGTATTTTCGCGCTCGACCCGTGCAATCTGATCTTCCAAGGATGCGATACCAGCGGTGTCTTGATCCGCTAACAAGGTCTGCCGTTGTTGCAATTTACCACTGACCAAACGGTCTAGTTCTGCATCGGCTTGCGCTACGCGCTCGCGACGTTCGGCGCCGAGCGCATCGAGCGATTGCGTGAACTGGGCATTAATCGATTGCGGCGTTTCACTGCGCATCCGATTGATCATTTGCTGGTTAAAAATTAAAGCGTCGCGCTTTTCCAACCGCTGATTGACCAGTTTTTGCACTTCCCGCGTCACATTGGTGTTTTGTTGCACCAAAGCATTGAACATAGTTTCAAAGGTTACAAAAGTGAGCGCAATCAACCCCAAAAGAAAGAGCGACCGCATGAGCAAACGCCGGCTCAA
>JAYODZ010000155.1:0-3499 GCA_038106515.1 Rhodobiaceae bacterium | reverse complement strand
CGCGCCCAAAGCCAAGCCCGCAACACCCCGACACCAAGCCGAGCTGCCTCGGCATCAGCCAACTCCAAAGCGTCACATATCAATTACGGGCAACGGATTTTTCATCAAAAATTCGGTTATGGCCGCATCGAAGCTATCGAAGGTAATAAGCTAACCGTTCGTTTTGAAAAAGCCGGCGTCAAAAAAGTTATCGATAGCTATGTAGAGCCTGCCTGAGCATGGTCTTTCGCCTCGTCTTCCAAACCTCAGATTTAGCACAGGCCGAGCTTTTGCTGGACGCTATGGGCGCGGGCGCTGTCTATATCACATCCAATGGCGATTTGCCTATTGCTGGCCGAGAGGCGATACCGCAATACGGCGATCATCTTGAGGCCTATTTCGAAACAGAGCCAGATATTACAACGCTATTATCGGTCGCCATCGACACAATCGCTTGCGAGCAAGTCGAAGACCGCGACTGGGTCAGCGAAAGTCAAAAAAATCTGCCTCTTGTCTTGGCGCCGCCCTTTGCCGTTTATGGTTCCCATGCCCGCCCCGAAAGGCCGATCGCACCTATAGGTATCGAACTCGAAGCCGGTGCCGCCTTCGGATCGGGCCACCACGCGACCACGCAAGGCTGTCTTTCACTGATTGGCCGCGCCATCGGTCAACGCGCCAATCTCGCCTGCCTCGATGTCGGTTGCGGCTCAGGTATTCTGGCTATTGCAATGGCTAAGCTGCGAGCGCGATATGTTGTCGCCAGCGATATCGACCCCATTGCCCAACGGGTAACTCAAGCTAATGCCCGTGCCAATCGATGTCGCCACAAAATTCAGGCCGTAACCGCGATTGGCTTTCATCACCCGCTCATTCGCAGCCGCGGCCCATACGATATCATCGCAGCCAATATTTTAGCTGCACCCTTAAAGCATATGGCGCCACAATTCGCACAATACATTAAACCTGGTGGGTCGGTCATCGTCTCGGGGTTACTGCAGCGTCAAGCGGCAAAAATTCGGGGGGCATTTGGCGCCCACGGTTTGCGCCTCGTCGACCGCGAGGACATTGAAGACTGGACCGCGATGACATTTCGTCTCTAGTTGTCCTTGCCAAAGCAGGGTAACATATCAGCAAAGATAAATAGTGTGGATGTTCATGTTTCAAGACTTCACCGATAATTCTAATCCGCAGCAAGCCGTTGTCCATATCGGTCAACTCCGCGATCGCTTGCGGGCGGAGCAACTCGACGGCTTTATTGTGCCGCGCGAGGATGAGTATCAAGGCGAATATGTACCTGCCTGCAATGAGCGTTTGAAATGGGCGACAGGCTTTGGCGGTTCTGCTGGCCTAGCGATTATTCTTGAGCCCGAAGCGGCGCTGTTTGTTGATGGTCGCTATACACTGCAGGCGCGAAATCAAGTCGACACATCGGTTATTGAGGTTGTTCATTCCGCAGATCAAAGACCAGCCGATTGGTTGAAGCAACGCCAGCTAAAGGGCGCTAGAATTGCCGTTGATCCGCGTCTGCATAGCCTCAGCGCTCTGCGTAGTTTTGAAGCGGCGGTCAACAAAGCTGGCGGCAGCCTTGTCGAACTCGCTGCCAACCCCATTGACAGCCTGTGGCAAAACCGACCCGCAAACCCTATAGGTACAATTTCGGTGCAACCCGCAAATTTGACGGGAGCATCGATCGCCGACAAAACTCGGGGGCTCGTCGCCAATCTAGAGACAGCAGGTGTCGATCGATTAATTATCGCGCAACCCGAAAATATTGCTTGGCTGCTCAATATTCGCGGGCAAGACGTGCCGCATACACCGTTTGTTTTGTCTTATGCCATTTTAAATCGATCGGGTGACATCATCTGGTATATCGACCCTGACCGATTAGACGATAGCGTAAAGGCGCATCTTGGCGATCGTGTAACCGTCGTGCCACCCAAAAATCTGGAGGCAGATCTGCGATCGATGGCGGCAGATAAGATTATGCTCGATCCAATGACGACACCGGCTTGGTTCGCCTCAGTTCTCGGGGGCACGCTGATCGAGGCCGATGATCCAATTGCTTTGCCAAAAGCACGTAAAAACAAGGCGGAAATTGATGGCGCTGAGGCTGCGCATTTGCTCGATGGCGTGGCCTTATGCAAATTCTTGTACTGGATCGATCAGACGACGGCTGAACAAAACATTAGCGAGATTGAAGCGGTGCAAAAGCTCGAAGCCTGTCGAGCCGCATCAGGGCACTTACTCGATATCAGTTTTGATACCATAGCCGGCAGCGGTCCGCACGGCGCCATTGTACATTATCGGGTGACTGAGACCAGCAATCGGCATTTACAAGCAGGTGATTTATTTTTGCTCGATTCCGGCGGGCAATATCGAGGCGGCACCACTGATGTCACCCGTACCATTTTGATCGGCGATATTCCACCCGCAGATGCCGTTAACTGCTTTACGACAGTCTTACGTGGGCATATCGCTCTGGCCATGGCGCATTTTCCTGCCGGTACCAACGGCGCCCAACTCGATACCTTGGCACGCGCCCCGCTCTGGGAGAAGGGCTGGGATTTCGATCATGGCACTGGGCATGGTGTTGGCAGTTATTTATCGGTGCATGAGGGCCCCCAGCGCATCTCGAAGGGTAGCTCTGTGCCGCTCGAGCCGGGCATGATCGTCTCAAACGAGCCAGGCTATTATCGCGCCGATGCCTTCGGAATTCGGATTGAAAGCTTGCAATATGTAACGCCCGCCGAAAGTCGCGGCGAACGCGCTATGCTGTGCTTTCAGGTTATGACATTAGCACCCATCGACCGCGCGCTGATCGACGCGTCGCAGCTTGCACCCTCAGAAAAGAATTGGCTCAACACCTATCATGCGCGGGTTTATGAGAAAATCAGCCCGCATCTCACCCAAGATGAGGTCACCTGGCTGAAAGCGCAATGCGCGCCGCTTTAAACCAAGCCGATGAGCGCGAGCCAACCAGCTTCGTCAAGAATTTCGACACCTAACTCTTCGGCTTTTTTACGTTTCGATCCGGCCCCCGGACCCGCGACGACAATATCCGTCTTAGCCGAAATCGACCCAGCCACTTTGGCGCCCAACATTTCAGCCCGCGCTTTGGCTTCGGCGCGGGTCATTTTTTCCAGCGTTCCGGTGAACACCACAGTTTTTCCAGAAACGGGACTTTCCTGCGCTACCGCAGGCAACGCCTTTGGCTGAACGCCCAAATCGATCAACTCGCTAAGGGTGGTTACATTATGCGGTTCAGCAAAAAATTCAGCCAACGAACTGACTAAACTGTCACCGATACCGTCGATAGCGCTGAGTTCTTCGACCGCCGCTGGATCACCCGATGCGATGGCAAGCCCAGCATCGCGCAAAGCCTGAAGCGTACCATAGTGACGGGCAATCACGCGGGCACTGGTTTCGCCAATATGGCGTATCCCGAGAGCAAATATAAAGCGGTCGAAATCCGGCGTTTTCGCCGCCGCAATGGCCGCAAAAAGCTTACCCACGCTATCCT
>JAYODZ010000154.1:0-3504 GCA_038106515.1 Rhodobiaceae bacterium | reverse complement strand
CCCAAGTAGGGGCCACGACAATGGCGCTTGCGACCACCCTTGCTCGTAAGACGGCATATAGGGCGATAAATCAAGATTCTGAAGCAATAAATTGGCCGTCAAATTTAAACGCTCAGCGTCGGTCTTAAAGACGCCCTCGCCAGACATTTTGCCCGTACCAAAATTGATATTGAGGGCAGAAAAACTTGCCCGCGAAGCTGATAGGCTGAGCTGGCTGGTACCAAATATCTCTGAACTCTGCAGCCCAGCCGCTTGACCACCAAAGCCGATGTTGAAGTTACCATCGAATTGCCGTTCCGGTCCCAATCCTTTGACTAACCCCTCCAAAGCCGCGCGTTGTTCACCAGCGACAAACTCAGCCTTCAGGGTGGCCGTGTCACGCCCCGCATTAGACATATCGAGTGTTATTTTGCCCTGCTGATCGGGATCAATGGTGCTGAAATCGTGTAAAGCGATAGCCGAAAGTAGATCAGCGGATCGTCCTGTTAAAGACAGTTGCAACTTGGCATCACGTTTTAAAATATCAAAATCGGGTTCGGCGGCACGCAAGGTCAGTGTTCCTTGCGCTTGGCCAAGAGAGATCACAGACGACATACTCATCGACGACCGTGCGGTGTCGTCAGCTCCGGTTAAAAGCCAGCGCGATGCTATTGTAACGGGCTGCTCAATATGAATTGGCAGCGGCGACAACATGCCCTCAAGCCGACGGGCACATAAATTTTCAGCAGCGCAGGCGAGCGTAAATTGGAAAGAACCTAGCGCCTGCCCCTGCGCGAAAGACAAATCGCCCGAGAACTTAGCAGCGCCACCCTCAAATTGCGCAATATCAAGATTATGCACCCTAACTCGGCCCTGCGCGAAGCTAACCGCGCCATCGACCCGCCCAAGACGAGCCGCACCGATGTTAAAATCTGGCGTGCCAAAGATAACCGACAGTTTCCGATCTGGGCTAATTGAGCCCGATAAGCTTTGCATCCAGGTCGCGAAAGGAAGTGACGTTAAGCGGACAGCACCAGGATCAATGCCGCGCAACACTCCGCCCCATTGCGCTAGATCGAAACTTGCCCCATGCAGCGATAAATCCACATTGCGGGATCGACGATCAATCAAAACATCAACCGCATATTCGCGACCATCGATTTGGCCGAGAAGATCCGTAACTCCAAACTGCTGGGCGTCGAAAACAAGATCAGCCGACAAGCTAAGGCGTTGTATGTCGCTTTGACGGATGAATGTTGCAATATCCGAATTTATTAGGTCAGCGCCAGCCCACATCAGCGCCCCAGTTGCATCTTCTGAATTAACCGCGATATTGCCCTTGAATTCCGGAGAGGCGGCTGACAGATCAAAGCCGCCTGCCACAAAAACACGGGTTTTAAATGGTAGATCGGCATCAAACCTATGTAGTTTCAAACCATCGGCTCTCAGGCCCGCAGTCAAATGCATGTTTGCAATGGTCTCATCGAGAAGTTGCAACCGATCAATTGTGACCATAGTCTCAATGGTTGGAGGGTGTGTAAAAACAACTTGCGAAAAGCGTGCGATCGGCGACATCGGTGACGGCTCTTGGCGACCTGCGTATCTGAGACCGCTCAAGCGCAGATTCGGAGCGTGCAAACGGATATAAATCTCGTCCGCAGCCTCGCCCTCGGCAAAATCAATATTAGTCCGCATCTCGATCTGCTGCCCGAGTACCGAGAGCTGGATATTATCTGCCCGAACTGCGTTGCGATTAGCAAAAAACAAGCCGCGAAAAACGGCCCGTGCTGGCACCGGAATAACCATCTCCACGCCAATCATTTGCAATAAATTGGGAAGCACTTCGTCGGCAGCAAAACTAAATTCTCCGCTGATCTCGGGATGACCGCGGCGATCTAAATAACCGGTGAAATCGAGCTCGAGCGCCCCCTCACCCTGAATATCAATTTCAAGCGGGATTTGATCATCGAGCGGCAAGCGACTCTCGACTTTCCCAGAAACTTGTCGCCCGTCAAGCGAGGCCAAAAAAGCTAATGTGAGCGGCGCATAAGGTCCGCGCATTGTCAAATCTATATCTGCCTCTTGAAAGTGAATTGGCAAGCGCCCATCGCGGGCTGTAAAGGTAATATCGCCATCGCGAATGCCGAATTCAGTATTCGGCAAATGGTGAATGTCAAAATTCAACAGCGCTTGCAAAGAGGCTTGCGGCACATCGAGCGTCAGACCTGTCAGCTCCACCCTTTTGGCTATGGGTTGATCGGCCAGCAGGTTGAAATAAGAAAATTCAATTTTAATACTTTGCACATTGGTGGCACCAGGCACTGTCGGCGTCACCACTTGCGCATTATAGAGTGTCACGATGGGAGCCGGAATGAGCTCAACATCAGCAGCGCGATATTGGTCAATGGTAAAAACACGCGTCGCATTACTTTGTGCCACAAGCCCCTGCACCAAAGGGGCAAAATCATAAAAAAAGGGTACCAGCCGCAAGCCGCCAATCAGAATAATTAGAAAGATCGTGACGGTCGTAACCGGATATCGCATTGCGGGCTCTCTCCTCGACAGCGAAACGGGACTTTTTCGCGACCAATGCTATAATCAGCCGAGAATCAGGACTTTATGATGTCAGACCCATTTGACCTTGGCAATGAGGACAGCCCTCCGCCAGAGACACAAATATTGAGCAACTCGCAACGCGCTATGGCCGCGCGCGGTGGTGATTTGGTCGCGCAATTATGCGAGGGGCTGAATGATGCGCAAAAACAAGCCGTGCTCGCTGAGGATGGGCCCTTACTCGTCTTAGCGGGCGCTGGCACGGGTAAAACACGCGTTCTGACTAGCCGTATAGCGGTCAAGCTCGCGCGCGGTGAGGCTTGGCCGAGCCAAATTTTGGCCGTCACATTCACCAATAAAGCTGCTCGCGAAATGAAAGAGCGTATTGCCGCGATGACGGGTGAAGCCGCTGAAGGCATGCCATGGCTCGGCACATTTCACTCGCTCTGCGTTCGAATGTTGCGGCGACATGCCGAACTAATTGGCCTACGCAATGATTTTACCATTTTGGATATGGACGACCAGATTCGTCTCCTCAAGCAGATCATTCAAGCCGATAATATAGATGAGAAGCGCTGGCCAGCGCGGCAATTGGCGGGCCTCATCGACCGCTGGAAAAACCGCGGCTGGCACCCCGACAAAGTGCCCGAAAGCGAAGGCGCCTATTTCGCGGATGGGCGGGGTCAATCGCTTTACAAAGCCTATCAAGATCGCCTGAAAATTCTCAATGCTGCTGATTTTGGTGATCTCTTGCTCGAATGCGTTCGCTTGTTTCAAGAAAACCCCGATGTCCTTGGTGACTATCAAGAGCGATTTAAAGTTATTCTCGTAGACGAGTACCAAGACACTAATGTCGTGCAATATTTATGGCTGCGCCTGTTAGCACAAAAAAACAATAATATTTGCTGTGTTGGCGATGACGACCAGTCGATTTACGGCTGGCGCGGCGCGGAGGTGGATAATATTCTTCGC
>JAYODZ010000017.1:0-23725 GCA_038106515.1 Rhodobiaceae bacterium | reverse complement strand
TTGCAAAAATGCGCCGCGTGATCTAGCATCTAACATGCTGGAACTATTGAATAAAAATATAATTTTAGTGCCAAGCATTTGTTGCGTTACTTGAAAAATCTTGTTTTTGGCCGGCGCGCCAGCGTCGTGACTGATTTCAGGGTGGTTCAAAAACCAGCTAGGCGTGTAGGTGATTAGCAAATTTTGGTGCGTGGTCGCAGTCACAGGTCAGGGAGGGATGGCTTAACAGCCTATCGATGGCTTCATCGATAGCCAAAAAGGAAATGAAAATGACCTCCAAAATTAAAGTCGTATTAGTAATCGTTTTTGTCGTCGGCTTGGCCTATTGGGGCCTGATGAAATACTCCGCCGGTGAATTCGAACAAAGTAAGTTGGGGCAAGAGTTAACAGGAGCGATGCAGACCTGCCGAAACGCCCAACTGGAAGGTATGTTGCCCGGCATTCCCCCGGGAGACCCTGCCCGTAAACTGACCTTAGAGGGCGATCATTATGATTATGCCGATCGCGATGAGGTTCGCTACCCAATGCAAACAGGGTGTACGGTCACCTATGAAGACCAGAAAATCACTTTCCATTTGCGGAAAGAAAATAAAGACGCACCGTGGATTATCATCGGGGCTGATCCTGACGGGGTTGGGAGCATTATTCGGCAGCGGTGAGGGGCGGCTCAGGCGCCCCCTTACTCTTGCTGTGATTATTTTATCGCACCTGTAGATTCGGCTTGCGTCGACTTCGGGGCTGGATTAAAGCGGATAAAGAGAGGTCATGAACGACCTCTCTTTTTTGGCGCGCAGGCGAAGCCGAGTTGGAACAAGGCCGCCGCCGCAAGGAGCAGGGGTGAGCCCGACCGTTAAAATTCGCACTGCGAGGCCGTCTGACCTCGATGCGTTACTAGCCATTGAGTATTCGAGTTTCCGCCATGACCGTTTGTCGCGGCGGGCGATGCGACATGCATTGGTGAGCGACAGTCAGGTTCTTTTTGCCGCCCTGATTGATGGGGTTGTGATCGGCTATGCTTGTTTGCATTGGAAGAAAAATCAGACCAGTGCGCGGCTCTATTCGATCGCTGTCTTACAAAGTCATCGCGGTCGTGGTGCGGCCTCCCTGTTGCTCAATCGTTGCGCCCGCGAGTGTCGAAAACTGGGATTTGAGATCATAGGGCTTGAGGCCCGCGCGGAAGATACGGCGCTAATAAATTTTTATACGCGACATGGCTTTTCGCCGGTGGCGCTCAAGCCTGCTTATTATGAAGATGGCGCCGATGCGCTGAAAATGCAGAAATCGCTTGTCGCACAGCGGGGACGCAAAGCCGTCGATCCGCGGCGCAAGCTCTTGCTCGTCGTTCCGCGATCACAAGATCGCGCCGCTGTGCTGCCGCTGACGGAGTACTTTCGCTCAGCACAGGTTTTAACGGCGCGCGAATTTTTATCGACGCCGTCGTTTTTGGGCGAGTCCGTGCGCGTGATCAATCTTTGTCCGGCGGATGAATATCTCGCCTCTGGTTATTATGTTTCCCTGATCGCTGAGGCCCGCGGCAATAAAACTTTTGCGGATATCGACTCGCTGTCGGGGCTCGTGAACCGCAAACTTTATTTGCGCTATCTCGATGAGCTCAACCGACTATTGCCGTCTGCCGATGTTCTGTCTTCTCATGTTAAGGGCGATGAGAAGAAATTTTCTCTCGAGTTTTACTTTGGTCAAACCGATTGCGACTGGGCGCGGCGTTTGTGTCGGCGGTGTTACAGCCTGTTTGCGGTGCCGATTTTGGAGGTGCAGCTGATATACAAAAAACGGCGCTGGCAGGTGGATTATATTTGGCCGCTCTCGATTTCCTCGGTCGACGACAAGGATCGTCCGCGATTTGTCGCTGCGGCGCGTCTTGCTTTGGCAACGCGTTTGCCCCATCCAGTGCTGGCAAAATCAGCATCCTTTGATTTGGCGATTTTGGTAGAAAAAGAAGAGGCCTTGCCGCCATCCAATAGCCGCGCGCTGACACAATTTGTAAAAACGGCGGCGAGCTTGAATATGCAGGCCGAGATTATCACCCGCGATGATTTTACGCGCTTGAGTAGCTTTGATGCTTTGTTTATCCGCACCACGACGCAAATTGATCACTATAGCTACCGCTTTGCCACACAAGCCGAACGCTTGGGCTTGCCGGTGATTGATGATCCGCAATCCATCTTGCGCTGCTCGAATAAGGTGTTTTTGACCGAGGCTCTGACCCGCGCCAATGTCGATATGCCGCAAAGCTGGCTGGTGACGCGGTCGAACATGCAGCAATTGTCGCAGGAGATGAGTTATCCCTTGGTCCTGAAAATCCCCGACGGCTCGTTTTCGCGCGGCATGCATAAGGTAAAGACGGCTGACGAATTTATTGTCCGCGCCAGCGAAATGTTGAAGCAAAGCTTTGTCATTCTGGCGCAAGAATTCATGCCGTCGGATTTCGATTGGCGGATTGGGGTCCTGAATGGCCAACCGCTATTTGCCTGCAAATATTACATGTCACGCGGTCACTGGCAGATCTACAACCACAAGACCGGCGGGCGAGTGACGTCGGGCGGTTTCGATGCCGTGCCGCTGGAAGAGGTGCCGGAGACTGTCCTCTCGACTGCGGTGCGCGCCAGCCTCGTGATCGGCCAGGGTTTATATGGCGTTGATCTTAAACTGATCGACGGCCGGGCGCGGATCATCGAGGTTAATGATAACCCGAATATTGATTTTGGGGTCGAGGATAAAATGGCAGGACAATCCGTCTATAGCGCGATTATGGAATTGTTTCGGGCACGGATTGTGGCCGGCAAAGGTCTTGCATCCAGCAGTAATTGATCTGCGGTTGGTTTGACAAAGTTGACGGTGGCCCAGCATAGTAGTCGCTGAATTTTCGAGACAACAGGAGGCGCCGATGTCAGCCGCATCACCCGATCAAATTCGCGAGTTTAAAATCAATGTGCCAGACAGCGCGTTGAACGACTTGCGGCAACGCCTCGAGCTGACGCGATGGGTCGAACGCGAAACGCCGGACGACTGGTCTCAAGGTATTCCGCTCGCTTATATGCGCGAGATACATGCGTTTTGGCTGACGCAATATGATTGGCGTGTTTGCGAAAATCATCTCAACACGCTTGGCAGCTACATGACCGAGATCGACGGTCTCGACATTCATTTCTTGCATATTCGCTCCCCGCACGCGAACGCGACGCCGTTGCTGATGACCCATGGTTGGCCTGGCTCGGTGATCGAATTTATCAAGATTATTCCCCTGCTGACGGATCCGACGGCGCATGGTGGTAGCGCCGAGGATGCCTTTCATTTGGTTTTGCCCAGCATGCCGGGCTACGGATTTTCGGGTAAACCGACCAGACCGGGCTGGGGCGTCGACCGCATTGGTCAGGCTTGGGGTCAGCTAATGGCACGCTTGGGTTATGGCAGCTATATGGCGCAGGGCGGCGATTGGGGTTCGGCCGTGACCATAGCGACAGGCCGATACGACCCGACCCATTGCAAGGGTGTGCATGTCAATATGGTCATCGCCTTACCGGATGAGGAGATTATGACCTCGGCAACAGCTGAGGAGCAAAAAGCCTTGGCGGATTTTGCCGAACACCAGCAATGGGGTACGGGCTATTCACAGCAACAAAGCACGCGACCGCAAACCCTTGGATATGGTTTGGTCGATAGCCCGATCGGTCAGGCGGCATGGATCATCGAAAAGTTTCACGCTTGGGCCGATTGTCATGGCCATCCCGAAAATATTTTCAACCGAACCGAATTGCTCGACAATGTCATGATGTATTGGCTGACGGCCAGCGGCGGTTCGTCAGCGCGGCTCTATTGGGAGAGTTTTAACACCATCAATCCAGCGCCGTTCGATTTACCCATGGGCGGCAGTCGTTTTCCCATAGAAATTATTAAGCCGACGCGGCGCTGGGCTGAAAAGCAATATAGTCAGATTGTTTTCTGGCGCGAGCACGATGCAGGCGGCCATTTCGCCGCCTTTGAAAAGCCCGAGGTCTTGGCCCAAGATATTCGCGATTGTCGGCGCGCGATCTGGTCGCTTTAAGATTTTTTCCGACTGGCGAGGTCGCGAAAATTTGGTTTGCGTTTTTCGGCAAAAGCGCGAACGCCCTCGGCAAATTCCGGCTGATCACAATAATAGGCTTGTTGTTTGAGCTCGTAATCTAATTGCGCGTCAAGGCTTGAAATCAGAGCTTGGTCATGCGCACGCGACACCGCTTTCAGACCGGCAATAGCACTGTCGGCCATGCGGTTGGCCAAGGCTTCGGCATGGGTGGCGAGTGCCTCGTCAGCGACGCAGTCCCAGATCATGCCCCAGTCTTGCGCAGTTTTTGCCTCGAGATTATCGCCCAAAAGCCCCAGTCCATTGGCGCGGGCGCGGCCGATTAGATTGGGCACCAACCAAGACGCGCCGACATCGGGAATAATGCCAAGCTGCGGCCCAAAGACGAGACGAAATTTAGCGCTCTCGGCGGCAATGACCAGATCGCCTGCTAGCGCCAGTCCGACGCCGCCGCCCGCCGCCATGCCATTAATGGCGGTGATCACGGGCTTGGCGCATCCAGTTAGAGCGCGCACCAGAGGATTAAAGCCGTGCTCCATAGCATAAGCGGTGGTTTGTCCAGGAGACCAACCTTCCTCGCGCGGCCAACCGCCGCCCATCAGATCGGCGCCAGCGCAAAAGCCGCGCCCAGCGCCGGTCAAGATCACGCAGCGGACCTCATCAGATGCGCTGGCCTCGGTGAAGGCGTCGATCATGGCCTCAATCAAAGGGCGGTTGAGACTGTTCAAAACATCGGGCCGGTTCATGGTGAGGGTCAAAACGCCGTTCGGCGAGAGAGAGCGCAGGAGAAGGTCGGTCATCTATATCGTCTTTCTGTAACGAGCCAGTTGTGGCGTCAGCGATCGGCTTGTAGCCAGTCAATTAAGATCGGGTTGATTTCTTGGTGGCGCTCGAAATTCAATCCATGGCCACCATTTTCGACGCGAATGATTTCGGCCGCGGGCATCAAACTGGCCAAACGGTCGGCGCTTGAAATGGCCACCGTGTCATCGACTTCGCCAAAAATAGCCAGCGTCGGCGTGTTGGTTTGTGCCAGCCGCGTGAAGCTATCGTCGCGACCCGACATTGGCATATGCTCGAGCGTTTGCAGCAGCGCTTCGGCGGTGCCAGCATAGGCGAATTGTTCGCCAATATTTCCGCGCAGCCGGTTCTCTGGCGGCAGGGAGGCCATATGTTCGTCATAAGCGGCGCTAAAGCGTTGGGTCGCATAACGATGCCAGAAGAAACTACGGATCAGAGGCAGGCGCATGATCATAGCCATTGCTTTGGGGGTAATGAGATCAAGGCCGGCCGGAACAAGCAGGACCAATTGCTTAACCCGCTCAGGGTGGCGGGCGGTAAACTCGGCGGAAATGATGCCCCCCATGGACAGGCCCGCTAGTGATATAGGTTGGCTGAGTTCGAGCGCGTCGAGCAGTTGGATTAATGTATTGTCGTAGAAATCTATATCATAGGTTGCATCGGGGCGCGCTGACCAACCGCGTCCGTAATGGTCGAAACGCAAGACGCGAAATCCGGCCGCACTCAGAGCTTCGGCATTTTGATCGAAAATAAATAAGGGTGTTGAGAAGCCGTGCACCATGACGACAACGGGGCCGTCCTCGGGCCCTTGCCAGCGATAATGCAGAGGGCCATACCCCAAATCGACATAGTCGAAGGGCGCTTTTTCTTGCGCCGCATCATCGAAGGCGAGGCGCGACGATAACTGCCAAAAATGCGATACAGTGGCGTAAACAATCAAAGCGCCGATCGCGCCAACAGCAAACAGCGAAATTTTCATTCTCAACTCCTAGAGATAAAGTTGGGTTTGGGTGACTTGGGCCACGGCTTTGCCGTCGCCGCGAGTGATTGAGGTCTGCCAAACCGATAGCCGGCGCCCGCGTGACAAGGGCCGCGCCACGCCGAAGAGGATATCGCCTTGTGGCGCCATTTTTAAAAAATTGGTTTTGCTTTCAATCGTCGTTGTGCCCGCTGATCCGTCGGGAATATTTTGGAAAGCGCCGACGGCACCAAGCGCGTCGCCCAACGACATGACGACCCCGCCATGCACATTCGGGGTGTTGTTGCACAATGCAGCCGTGATCGCAATTTGCCCACAAACTTCTTCGGGTGTGACGCTGGTCAGCGTAATACCCAGATGGCGAGCAAACGGCACCATTTCCTCAAAAGCGGCAATATCCATGATCTCTCCCTAGCAGGATACTGGCTGGACGCGACATTTAAGGCAAGAAGAAAGAGACAAGCCTGCGGCAAAGTCCCGGATTGCCTTCGCGCTACTATTCTGCTCACCTAATCGCCAGCTTAGTCGATCGTATCAGGAGGTTTTATGGAAAATCGTTTTTTGGCGCATACAGGAGCGAAATATCCCATCATTCAAGCCCCGATGGGGTGGATTGCGCGGGCGCCGCTGGCGAGCGCTGTCTGTGAAGCCGGCGGGCTTGGTATCATTGAGACGTCCTCGGGCGAGACCGATATCTGCAAAGCCGAAATTGAAAAAATGTTCGCCCTCACCAAAGCACCATTTGGGGTTAATCTGCCGATCCTATTTTTGCGCGATGATGCGATGCTCAAATATATTTGCGACAGTGGTGTCAAATTCGTCACCACATCGGCAGGCAGCCCCGCCAAATTTATTGGCCCGCTGAAAGAGGCGGGTATTATTGTCTATCACGCCGTGCCAACGGTCGAGGCGGCAATGAAGTGCGTCGATGCGGGGGTCGATGGGTTGGTGGTCGAGGGTGCCGAGGGCGGCGGTTTTAAAAACCCCGAAGAAGTCTCGACCTTGGTTTTGTTGCAGGCGGTGCGGGCGGCTGTTGATGTGCCGCTGGTGGCCGCTGGCGGGATCAGCGACGGGCGCGGCATGGCGGCCGCTTTTGCGCTGGGGGCCGAGGCGGTGCAAATGGGTACGCGCTTTGTTGCCTCGCAAGAAAGTCCGGTGCACCAAAATTACAAAAACGCCATTGTCGCCGCCCCGACGACGGGAACGCTGGTGCTGAATAAAAAAGCGACGCCCTGTATTCGGGCTTTAAAGACGGAGCGGACGGCTCAGATTTATGAAGACGGTCTGATGCCGCCCGATACGTTCGCTAAGATCTTGGATTTATATTTTGGGGGCGATATGGAAGCGGCTGTCGGCTTAGCCGGCCAGACGGCAGGCCTGATCGATGAGGTTAAATCGGTACAGGAGATTATTGCGTCTATGGTGACGGAATTCTTTGCTATTTCTGATCGCATGGGCCAGCTTGCGGCCAAGCAAGGCTTTTAATGAAGGTCATTCTGTCGGGTAGGGAGAACAAAAATGAATCTCGAATTTAGTCCAGAATATGTCGAATTTCGCGATACGGTTCGGCAATTTTTGCAGCATAACGGCGACCGTGCGCCGGCATCGAGTGATCGTAGTTTTAAGTCAGAAGCGCGCTTGGGCTGGCAAAAATTATTGATAGAGCATGGTTATGCGGCGCGCACCATTCCGGCCGCTTATGGCGGCTATGGTGCCGAGCCCGACCCCTTAAAAGCGCGCATTATTGCTGAAGAATTTGCCGCCGCTCGCCTGCCGGGGGGCTTGGCGGGTCAAGGCATTAGCATGTTGGTGCCGACCTTACTCGAACTTGGTACAGAGGAACAAAAACAAGCTTATATCCCGGCAACTTTGCGCGGCGATATGATCTGGTGTCAGGGCTACTCTGAACCCGGCGCCGGCTCCGATCTGGCATCGCTGCGGACATCGGCAGTCGTCGATGGCGATGACTTCGTCATAAACGGCCAGAAGATTTGGACCAGCACGGCGCAATATGCCGATATGATGTTTTGCTTGGTACGCACCGAGCCCGATGCGCCAAAGCATCAAGGCATTTCCTATTTATTATTCTCAATGGACACGCCCGGGATCGAGGTGCGTCCCCTCATGACGATGACCGACCGGGCTGAGTTTAACGAGGTGTTTTTCACCGATGTGCGGGTGCCGACATCTCAAATTGTTGGCCAACGTGGTCAGGGCTGGCAGGTAGCCAATGCCACATTAACGCATGAGCGGGGCATGTTGGGAGACCCTGATGCGGCGCTGAACCGCTTGAACGCGATCGCCGATCTGATGCAAGAAGAGAGCATCGATGGTGAGCGCTTGATGGACAATCCGGTCTATCGCGACCGGTTAATCGACTTGCAATCGCAAGTCTATGCCATGAAATTTAATGGTATGCGGCTGACCACGGCGGCGGCGCATAAGCAAAGCGCTGGCATGGCTGGGTTAATTGTTAAGCTACAGGGTTGCGAGTTGAACCATCAACTGGCGGCCTTAGCGATCGACGTTATGGGCGAATATGGCGCCTTGTTCGGGCGCAGTCCGTTTTTGCGCGATCAAGGTATTTGGCAAAC
Source organism: Rhodobiaceae bacterium (assembly GCA_038106515.1). GTDB lineage: Bacteria > Pseudomonadota > Alphaproteobacteria > RS24 > RS24 > JAYODZ01. Next base: position 15,270 of record JAYODZ010000017.1, on the reverse strand, counting down.
TCATTATATGTTCGATCTCGGCCTGATCATTGGCGGCGGCTCGGCGCAAATTCAAAAAAATATTATCAGTGAGCGTGGCCTTGGTATGCCCCGCGAACCGAAACCAGCGAAATAGGTGCGACGATGTATTTTGGACTATCGCAAGATCAAATCATGCTGCAGGACAGCGTTGGGAAATTTCTTGAGAACCAATCCCCCTTGGAGGCGGTGCGCCGCTTTGTCGACGGCGAAGCGCAGGTGGCCGAGGCTATTGAGGCGGGGCTGGTCGAGCTTGGTTTGCCGTTAATGCTACTCGCCGAAGCCGATGGCGGGCTTGGTATGGGATTGCTCGAAGCGGCTTTGATCCAACAAAGCCTCGGGCGCCATGCCGCGCCTGCCGCTTTTCTTGGCCGATACGTGCTGGCGCCAATGGCTTTGGCGGCGATGCCGGCGGGCGATCGACGCAATCAATTGCTCGCGTCTTATTGCGCCGGTGAAGATCGCTATGCGGTGGCGCTCACTGAGCATACTGGCGCTCGTGAGGGTGGCGGGCTGCGTTATGCCGATGGTCATGTATCGGGTCGGGTAAGCTTTGTCTTTGATTGGCCAAATGCCAGCCATATTTTGGTGCCGGTAGCGGGGCAGTTATTGCGCCTTGCGGCGACCTCCGCGACCGTCACAGAATTGACCACGATCGATCGGACGCGCCCAACCGTGACGCTGGATTTTCAGGCGGCGGCTGCGGAATGTCTCGCGGAAGGTTATGAGCTAGCGACGCAATCTTTGATTGATGCGGCGCGGGTTTTGCTGGCCGCGGATAGTTTCGGGGCGGCCGAAATGATGCTCGAAAAAGCCGTCGCTTATGCCAAGGAGCGGCAACAATTTGGTCGCGTGATCGGCTCGTTTCAGGCGGTCAAGCATATGTGTGCCGAGATGACGGCAGCACTCGAGCCGTGCCGATCACTGATTTGGTACGCGGCTTATGCTCACAATACCGTGCCCGTTGAAGCGCCATTAATGTCGCGTCTGGCAAAAGCGCGGATGAGCGATGTTGGTCGTGATGTGGCGCGCAGTGCAACTGAGGTGCATGGTGGCATGGGCTTTACCGATTTGCTCGGTTTGCATTATTGGTTCAAGCGGATTGGCATGAACCGCCAATGGCTCGGCGGCCCCGTTCAGGTGCGCGCCGAGGCGGCTCGCTTGCAGGGTTGGGCTTAGCCGCGTTACGCGACGAAGCCGTCCCAAGTCGCCATATAGTCGACAAACTTTTTGCCGAGGCCTTGTTGCTTTAAATAATCGCGCGACACGGGAAGCGTGGCGGGTTGAAAGGCGTCGTCGCTACGCATCAGCTCGGGATAATTATGATGCAAAATCGCCGCCCGCCCAAGCGTGACAAAGTCAATGCCGGCTTGCATGGCGGCGTTCACCTCCTGCGGCGTCGTAATTTTACCTGCCACGGTCAGGCGCGTGTCGCCGCGTGGACGGGCGCTAAAAATCTCGATCAGGGAGCGACCGGCAAAGCCTTCTTCTTCGGGCTGCTTGTTAATATCCCAAAGCGACATGTCGATGAAGTCGACCTTTCCAGATGCACATAGCCGATCGTAATAAGCGATCGCATCGGCCATGGTCATGCCAAAGCGCTCTGGTGACAGGCGGATGCCAAGGCAAAAATTAGGGCGGCAAGTGGCGCGAATGCCATCGATAATTTCATCGACAATCCGGGTGCGATTTTCCAAGGGCCCGCCATAATCGTCATCGCGTTGATTAATTTCACCGCTGATAAATTGGCCTAACACATAGCCATGCGCGCCGTGAATTTCGATGCCTTGAAAACCAGCTTGTTCGGCGCGCTCGGCGGCGGCAATAAAGTCATCGCGCAAGGCTTTAACCTCGTCAAGGAGCATGGCACGGGCACCGGTTTCTTCATTATCCGAGGGGCAAACAGGCGTTTCGCCAATAACGTCGGGCAAGGAGCGCATGCCGGCATGATGTAGCTGCACAATCGACAGGCTGTTGGCTTTGTTAATGCCATCGGCCAGCCGCGTCAGACCGGCGATGTGCTCGTCATGCGCGATACCAAGTTGCCCCGGAAACCCCTTGCCGATGTCCTGCACATAGGCGGCGCACGTCATGGTCAGACCAAATCCGCCTTTTGCGCGCAGGGTGAGCCACTCGAACTCGTCATTTGACAAGGTGCCGTCATCATGACTTTGTAAATTGGTCAACGGAGCCAACATGAAACGATTTTTCATTTGCTGACCAGATTTAAAAGATAAGGGATCATATAGCATGGCGACGCCTCCTTGACGGTGGCAGAGTAGTTTGACTTGCGCAGGCTCTCAAGGTCTTTATCGTCGCGGGCCTACTTGTCTCGGCATCAAGCTATGCTAATCTGCCAACAGGGAGATTTAAATCATGAAGAAACATAGTGTGATCGCCGCTTTGATCGCGGTTGGGAGTATTGCTTTTTCTGCCGCGCGTGCTGAGGAACCTCGTATTTTATTGTGGGGTGATACGCATCTCCACACCAAATATTCTGGCGACGCCTATGCCTTGCGCAACCGCTCTGTAACGCCAGATGATGCTTACCGCTTCGCCAAGGGCGAGCCAGTGCCGCATGCCTACTCCAAGGCGCGGATGCAGTTAAAAACGCCACTCGATTTTCTTGTGGTAACAGATCACGCCGAATATATGGGCGTCATGCAGATGGTCGAGGCCAATGCGCCGGAACTGCAAAAATCCGAGGTCGGGCGCATATTGCTAAAAAATCTGGCTGAGGGACAGTCGGCGAAGAGTTTCTTCATGTTGGCCGCCTCGCTCAACCGCGATCAACCGATCAAGGAACTGCTGACCAACGAAATTCGCCAGCCGGTCTGGAATCTGTTGACGGAGGCCTCTGATCGGCATAATGAGCCAGGCAAATTTACAGCGCTAATTGGCTGGGAATGGTCGTCGCTTCCACTCGGCGCGAATTTACATCGGATTGTATTTACGCCGGATAACGGCAAAAAAGCGCGCAACTTCTTGCCGTTTTCCTCATTGTCGGATAATCGCCCCGAAGGCTTGTGGAATTGGTTGGATAAAACCAGCGCCGCGCATAATGTCCGCTTTGTCGCCATCCCACATAACTCCAATATTTCGCTCGGGCGGATGTTTTCGGACGTTAAGTCAGACGGGACGCCGATCGATGCTGCCTATGCGCAACAGCGCATGAAGTGGGAGCCGGTGGTCGAAATGGTGCAAGTCAAAGGCACCTCTGAAACGCATCCGCAATTGTCGCCCGATGATCCTTTCGCTGATTTTGAGCTTTACGAAAAAGTGATGAATTTCGATACCAAGATCGTCGGCAATACCGGCGTGCGGGGCAATTATGTTCGCGATGCCTTGCGGCGTGGTCTTGAGATTGCGGCAACGACGGGAGACAACCCCTATCAATTCGGCCTGATTGGTTCGACCGACGCGCATACTGGCATGTCGACCGCCGAAGAAGATAATTTTGGTGGTAAGTTTCCGCTCGACGGCATTCCGACGACCAAATTTAACCAAGAACTAACGCCCAATGCTTTTGGCGTTGATATGAGTGCGCAAGGTCTGGCGGCCGTATGGGCGGATGAAAATACCCGCGAAGGTATTTATGAGGCTTTCCGTCGCCGCGAGGTCTATGCCACTTCTGGCCCACGCATTCAGTTACGCTTTTTCGGCGGTTGGTCATTTGCGGCTGATGACGCCGCCAGCGCCGAGCTGGCGCAGCGCGGCTATGCCAAAGGCGTGCCGATGGGGAGTGACTTGCCACCAGCGCCAAACAAGGGCGCCCCGTCCTTCCTGATCCATGCGGCGAAAGATCCAAACAGCGGCAATCTGGAGCGCATTCAAGTAGTCAAGGGCTGGGTCGATGCGGCGGGCGCGTCACATGAGCAAATTTATGATGTCGTCTTATCCGATAACCGCCCAGCGCGGGGCGCCAAGATGACGCCGCCACTGGCCTCGACGGTGAATGTACAACATGCGACCTATAGCAATAGCGTCGGTGCCGTGCAGCTCGCGACCATGTGGCAGGATCCTGATTTCGACGCGTCGCAAAAAGCTTTTTATTATGCCCGGGCGCTGGAAATCAAAACGCCGCGCCACTCGGTTTTTGATGCCGTCGCCTTGCAAGAAGCGCATCCCGAAACGCAGCACGCGGAAATCCAGGAGCGCGCCTTTAGCTCGCCGATTTGGTACAGCCCGCGCTAATGCGGCGCTTCGATCCGCTCGTCACGCTGATCTTAGTAGGCGGGGTTGTCTTTGCGGCTCTGACTTGGCTGGTTCCCCCAGAGCCTGACACCCGCAAGATTATTGTCGATCGGCAGACCTTGATCGAGTTCGTGCAATTTCGCACGCGCAGCTTCGACACGAAAAAAGCGGAAGAGATTCTCGACGCCATGGATCCGGTAGCCTATGAACAATTGCGGACTGATTATGTCGATGAAGAAATTTTATATCGCGAGGCGCAGAGCTTGCAGCTCGATCGAAGCGATTATGTTATTCGGCTGCGGATGGTGCAAAAGCTTGAATTTTTAAATGAGAGCCTGTTGCCACAAATGACGCCGAGCACCGAAGACTTGACGCAGTTTTATAATGATAATCAAGCCGCCTTTACCGATACGGCACGCATCAGTTTTGTTCATATGTTTCGCGCCCAAGACGAGATCGCCTTGCCTGAAGATCTCACGCCGCAAAACACGGCTACCTTTTCTGATCTTTTTCCTTATCAATTATCCTATGCCGATCGGCCGCGCGATCTGATCGAAGCGCATTTTGGGGCGGCCATGGCCGATCGATTGTTTTCAAGCTCGACGCCGCTCAATCAGTGGGTCGGGCCGTTGCGCTCGCCGCACGGTTTGCATTTCGCAATGGTCACGGCGCGCCACCCGCAACGGCTGATCCCGCAAGCCGAAATCGGCGCGCGCTTACTTGAGGCGTGGCAAGCCGATGACCGTAAACAGCGCCTTGCCGCGCTGATGGCAGAGCTGCGCGCCGCCTATAAAATTGATTTTCAGGATGGCCGATGACCGCTGTTTTGCTGACGCTGGTCTCGATTCTAATGGGGGTGGTGCGTGCTGATGCGCATGATAGCCGACCTGTTTCTGTTGATTTGCGGGAAATTGCACCACAGATTTACCGCCTTAATTATGTTGTGCCACCCTCCGTCGCGCGCGACAATTATCCAGCTGTTTCTTTGACCTGCCCGCAAATGCAGGGTCTGTATCAATGCACGACAATCGATGAACCGCGTTTGGCGTTTCGCTACCCAGCTGGTAACCCGGCGCTCACAGCGCTGGTGAAATTCAAGCCCTGGCAGCAGAGTGAGAAAGTTATTGTAATCCCGCCGCAACAAACCGAATGGGCTTTGGCGACCAATCCGTCGAGCGGTGCGAATGCCATGCGCTATGGTCGCCTCGGCATAGTTCATATTCTCTCGGGCTTAGATCACTTATTATTCATTACCTTGTTGTGTTTCGTCGCCCGCCAGCGTTTGATTTTAACGATTACCGGCTTTACGCTCGCCCATTCGGTTACTCTAGCGCTGGCGAGCCTCGGTGTGGTTCGTTTATCGGTCGTTGCGGTTGAGGCCAGCATTGCTCTTAGTATTGTCTTTATGGCGGCGGAGCTAATCCGCGCCGATCGACAGACCCTGCTGTGGCGTTATCCTTTTTCGATTAGTGCTGGATTTGGCTTATTACATGGTTTTGGTTTTGCCTCCGTGTTGCGCGATATCGGCTTGCCCGAAGGCCAATCCGGCTTGGCCTTAGCGGCGTTTAATATTGGTGTCGAGATCGGCCAGATCGTCTTTATTGTCGCGCTTCTGATATTATATCGCAGCTGGGTCTGGTTACGTTTACCGCAACCGTCCATGCCGCAAATTGCTTGGGCCGCTGGGTCAGTGGCGGCGTTCTGGATGTGGCAACGTTTCGCCACCGCCTTGTAACCGATTTGTAACCGACTTGTCGCTATGCCCAAAAGCCCCTATGTCTGGGGTGAGAGGAATGAGGGCGCGATCGGCGCCAAGAGGATTGACACGATGATACGATTTTTCATGGCTTTAATTTTTCTTCTTCTGCCGCCAATGGCGCAAGCGGCATCGCGCGCCTATGATTACGCTTTTCCATCGATCGACGGCGGCGAGCTGACTTTAGATCGTTATAAAGGCAAGGTCATTTTGCTGGTCAACACGGCGTCGCAATGCGGCTTCACAGGGCAATATGAAGACCTGCAAGCTGTGTGGGAAATGTATCGCGACCGCGGTTTGGTTGTAATTGGCGTGCCAAGTAATGATTTTGGCTCGCAAGAACCGGGTAGTAATGCCGATATTAAAACTTTCTGCGAAACCAATTTTAATATTGATTTTCCGATGACTGAAAAGGTTGTGGTTATAGGCGATCGAGCTCACCCATTTTACCGTTGGGCACGTGAGGTGCTCGGCGAACGCGCGCGGCCGAAGTGGAATTTCCATAAATATCTCGTAGGGCGCGATGGCGCCCTAATTGATTGGTTTTCGTCTATGACTAATCCCGCTTCGAGTAAAATGCGGCGCGCCATCGAAAGTGCTTTGACCCAGAGCGCGCCGCAAATGTCACTGACGCCGATTGATTAATTGGTTAAGCGGCCATCTTTCGCTAGCGCGCGGGGGGCTATGCTTTTCCAATATTTAAAAAATCGGCGTGGCGGCGTCGTCTTGTCGGTATCGAGGGGCGTAATAAAAGGCTCAGGCTCTAATATAATGACGTCGTATTCTTTGGCCAATGATGCCATCAGCTCGCGCGTCTCTGGATTTTGCGCCCTCCATGTCACTAGTTGGTCAGCGTGCTGCATCATCCGCTCGAGCGTTGGGCGGCGGGCACCTGCAATAATGTCGATGGGCAAATCGAGCAAGCACTCATAGAGAAAAACGCGACGTTTCAAGCCATAGAGCTGCTGCGACAAGAACGCCTCGTCCCATATGAAAATGGCGCGCATTGCTTCGGCTTGCGCGAAATCAGCGGGAAGGCGCAAGGCGTCTTCATGCAGCCACAGCAAACGGGTCATGGCATGGTCTCGACCGGCAGGTTCGGAAATAGCTTCGATTGTAAAGCCTCGTAACTATCATCCATAACCGCATTGCTCGGACAATCGAGGTTGAGATCGCCGCTGGCAAATTTACGAATATTATCGAGGTTAAAAATATAAGGCTTGTTGGCGAATGTGCTGGCAACCCATTGCCATGAGAAATTATTACTTGCCGGGTCAGCGTCGAGCAAATGATAGAGGAACCATTTGGCGCCCGCTTGCCATTGAATTCGTCGCCAATGGACAATATAGGCCGCGAGATAGAGGCGAATGTGATTGTGTAAATATCCGGTTTCGAGAAGTCTTGCGATAAATTGGTCAATAACCGCGACACCCGTTCGTCCCAGCGCAATATCTTCTGGTAGGTCAGCGGCATAATCGGATGCGCTAAAACCAGTTTTATAGGGTTCGATGTCCTGCCAGACCAGCTCTGGTGATGCGGTATAAAGTTGGTGCCAAAAGTCACGCCAGGCCAGTTGCCGAATAAAGCCTTCGGCACATGCGGCGCCGACTTGCTCAAGTGCTTGGTTGCGCAAGGCGTTGAGCGAGAGCAGTCCGTGGCGAATATAGGGAGATAGTCGCGTGACCGCGCCGTCGAGGTAATTGCGGGTTGCGCCATAGGCTACGACATCGAGCTGCTCGCGGCTCGATGTGATGGCGGTCAGGCCGCCACGGATCGGAGACGCCGCTTCATTGCTACCGCTGAGCATTTGATCACGCAAATAGGCCACCAGCGCGTTGCGGTCGGCAAAAGTTTTTTTCATGAGGTCAGCCATCGGCAAAAGATAGACCCCTTGGCCTATCCGTCAAATTGTGATTATTGTTTAGCGAAAAGGATAAGACATGCTGATCGCGCTTTCTGCCGTTCTCCCAATTATGATGCTGATTGCCACAGGCTTTATCGTCGTAAAGCTCGACTGGGTGTCAGAACAATTTCCGCAAGTTCTGAACCGCTATGTTATGCAGATAGCGGCGCCGGCTTTGCTGTTTCGCAACACAGCGCTGACCCCATTTCCCGAAGAACCACCATGGGGGCTGTGGCTCGGCTATTACGGTTCGATGCTCCCGATTTTTTTCCTTGGCTATGCTGTGGCGCGCCTCTGGGGGCGTGGCTATAGCCATCAAGATGGTTTTGTGATCGGTTTTGGCAGCACCTTTTCAAACACGATCATGCTGGGCATTCCGGTTATTTTGACGGCCTTTGGCTCGAAGGCGGAGTTACCTCTGTTTTTGATTCTCGCCTTCCACGGTTTATATTTTTTGACCTTCATGACTTTATGCATGGAGTTGAGCCAGCCGCGCGGCCTCGATTGGTCAAAATTATGGCGCGCCATTGTTGGCGCACTGGCGCGGCAAAATGTATTGGTCGCCATTGTGATCGGGGTCAGCTATGGCGCTGTCGGCTTCTCCTTCGCTCCTTTTGTTGATCGTTTTCTCGGCCTACTTGGCGAATCCACCATCCCCGTGGCGCTGGTGATGACCGGCGCTATTTTGGCGCGGGTGCGCGTTCGCAGCGCTATTACTATTGCGCTGTGTGTGGCGGTTTTGAAGATTATCCTGCAGCCGCTTCTGACCTATTGCGTCGGGCGCTATGTGCTGGGTTTACCCGAACTTTGGGTGGCGGTGATGACGGTGCTGGCGGCGATGCCGTCTGGCTTGTTTACCAATATTTTTGCCGAAGCCTATCATGCGGCGTCCGAGGAGGCGTCCAGTATCATTGTGATATCGACCAGCGCCTCCGCGGTCACCTTAACGATTATTCTCAGCCTGTTCGCTGAGTTTCTCGTCTAGCTTATTTGCCTTTCCAGACCGGGGGCCGTTTTTCGGCAAAAGCGGTGGCGCCTTCGCGGGCGTCTTCTGAGGTGAAAACTGGCCCCATGATTTTGCCTTGCTCGGCCCAACGCTGATCGTGCGGCCAGCTGGCATAGTCTTGGATAATTTTTTTCGACGCGGCGACGGCGAGCGGTCCATTGGCTGCAATACGTCCAGCGAGTTCGATGGCGGCATCGAGCGCTTTACCTTCATCAACGACTTGGTTGATGAGATTAATTTCATAGGCCCGCTGGGCGGTAATGAAGTCTCCCGTCAGCGCCAGCTCCATGGCCACGCGCGGGGCAACTTGATCGGGCAGGCGGATCAGACCACCTGCACCAGCTACCAGACTGCGCTTAACTTCAGGGATGCCGAATTTTGATGTCGAGGCGGCGACGATCAGGTCGCAAGCAATGGCCAATTCAAAACCACCCGCTAAGGCATAGCCTTCAATCGCGGCAATCAGTGGTTTAGCTGGCGGCGCTTCGGTCAAACCGCCAAAGCCGCGTCCTTTAACAGAGGGCGTTTCACCTGCCAAAAAGCCTTTCAGATCCATGCCTGAGCAGAAGGTGCCACCAGCGCCGGTGATAACGGCTACACGAAGCTCGCTACTGGCGTCGAGTTCGTCTAGCGCTGCGGCAATTAACTCCGACATATTTTTGTTCATGGCATTTTTCGCTTCTGGCCGGTTCATGGTGATGGTCATCACCCCGTTATCACGGCTAATCAGAATTTCTTCGCTCATAGTGCATCTCCGTTTTGCATTACTATTTGATGCCTGACTGTGCCTGCTTTTAAATGCAGATGCAATTGCGGCAGATTGCCTGATAGTATTTGAAGTGATTAATTAATAGGCATATAAGTATTTATAAAATTATAATGATTAATTAATAGGCACAAATAAGAAAAATGGCGGCTAAAGTGCCCTAAAATAGCCACAAAATAAGTTGGCACGCTCCCTGTATCTTAGGCAGTGACTGGTTACAGAGAAGGAGTCAACACATGTCACAACGGAATTATAAATCTTTGCGTCTTGGTTTGCTGGCTGGGTCTTGCTTGATGGTCATGACATCAGCGTCTATGGCGGCAGAAATTGAAGGAAATGCGGCTGTATCGAGCAATTATATGTGGCGGGGCATGACGCAAACCGATGATGCCGCTGCGGTGAGCGGTGGTTTCGATCTTACTACTGAATCGGGTTTTTATGCCGGCACCTGGGCATCAAATATCGATTTTGGCGATGCGGCGAGTTATGAGCTTGATCTCTACGCCGGTTTTTCGGGCGAAGCCGAAAGCGGCGTCAGCTATGACATTGGCTATATTGCCTATCTTTATCCCGATGCCGGCACCGCCGATTATGATTTCGGTGAAGTCTACGCCTCGATCGGCTATGGCCCGTTTTCGGTAACCTATAGTTTTCAGGTCGACGAAAGTGCCGACAGCTACGCCAATGACAGCAATTACCTGTCGGTGGATTACGAGGTCCCGATTACCGAAGAATTCACGGCCAGCCTGCACTATGGCTATTACGACATCGAGGCCTCACCCGAGCAGACCGATTACAGCCTGACCCTCGCCAAAGGTGATTTCAGCCTGAGCTTTATCGGTACCGAAGATGTCACGACCGACGATGACACTAAAGTTGTGCTGGCCTATGGGTTTTCATTCTAAGCGGCATTACACAGGACACTCAATTTGAGGGGTAACGGGTGTCGTTACCCCTCCCACGGAAAGGATCCAAACATGAAAATGATTGTTGCGATTATCAAGCCGTTCAAACTTGACCCGGTGCGCGAGGCCCTAACGTCGGTCGGCGTTGAAGGTCTGACGGTCACCGAAGTGAAGGGTTATGGGCGGCAAAAAGGTCAAACCGAAATTTATCGCGGCGCCGAATATGCCGTCAATTTTCTCCCCAAGGTACGTCTTGAGCTGGTTGTCACCGATGACAAGGTTGATGCCGTTCACGATGCCATCGCGGCCGCGGCCAAAACGGACAAGATTGGCGATGGCAAAATTTTTGTCCTGCCCGTTGAAGCAGCGACCCGCATTCGCACCGCCGAAACTGGCGATGCTGCGCTCTAGAGATTTATCAAGCTAAAGGAGCTCTCCATGTTTAAACTCTTGCAAAAAATTACGCCCCTCGCGCTCCTCGGTGCGTTGGTGGCGGGACCGGCAAATGCCGCCGTTGAAGGTGAGACCGCATTTGTCTTTAACTCTCTCTTATTCCTCGTCATGGGCTTTTTGGTCATGTGGATGGCGGCCGGATTTGCCATGCTCGAATCGGGCATGGTGCGGTCGAAAAACGTCGCCACCATTTGCGTCAAAAATATTGCCATCTATTCGATTGCTGGGATCATGTTTTACATTGTTGGCTACCAGCTGATGTATGGCATTGAGGAAGGCGGCTATATCGGCAGCTTCGCGACTTGGGCGCCCGACAATGCCGCTTATTTGGGTGAAACGCCAGACTTTGGAGAAGGCGATAGCTATGCGCCCAGCTCCGACTGGTTCTTCCAAATGGTATTTGTTGCGACGGCCGCATCGATTGTTTCGGGCACGCTGGCCGAACGCATCAAATTATGGCCGTTCCTGATTTTTGTCGTCGTGCTGACGGGTATCATTTATCCGATCCAAGGTGGATGGCAGTGGGGTGGCGGCTGGTTGAGCGAAGCAGGTTTCTCGGACTTCGCGGGCTCGACGCTCGTTCACTCTGTCGGTGGCTGGGCCGCTCTGACCGGGGCGTTGATCCTCGGCGCGCGCAAGGGCCGCTTCACCGCCAGTGGGAGTGCGCCCATGCCTGGCTCATCTATGCCGCTGGCAACCCTCGGGACTTTTATCCTGTGGCTCGGCTGGTTCGGCTTTAACGGTGGGTCGCAATTGGCGCTCGGCTCGGCGGCCAATGCCATCGATGTGGCGCAAATATTCGTCAACACCAATATGGCCGCTGCCGGCGGTGTTGTTGCGGCGCTGATTTTCACCCAGCTGGTTTTTGGTAAAGTCGATTTAACGATCGTGCTCAATGGCGCCATAGGTGGTTTGGTGTCGATCACGGCCGAGCCGCTGGCACCAACGGGCCTTCAGGCGATTTTGATCGGCGGCGTTGGCGGTATCTTAATTCCTCTCGCTGTTATCGCGCTCGACAAGCTGAAGATTGACGACGTTGTCGGTGCGATTCCCGCTCACTTGGTCTGTGGTATTTGGGGCACGCTGGCTGTTCCGCTGACCAATTCGGAAGTGACATTTGCGAGCCAAATTCTTGGCATTAGCGCAATCGGTGCTTTTGTCATTGTTTCGAGCACGATCGTGTGGTTCGTCCTGAAAATCGTCACGGGTATTCGTGTGTCAGAAGAAGATGAGCTTGCCGGACTCGATAAATCAGAACTCGGAATGGAAGCCTATCCCGAATTCACCAACGCTTAGCGACCAGCTAAGTCTGCGCGGTTGATCCCCCCTTTACCGCGCCTCTAATCCCCCGGGTTCCCTCCCGCCCGGGGGATTTTTATTTGTTTGGCCCAGCGTTGAAATCGACCTCGTCAACCAAGCGGCTGGCGGCTTCTACAAAGCTATTGATCTTAGAGAGCGGCAAATCATCGGGGTTAAAGGCGCCCCAATTGGCGACATGTGGCGCCGTCGGCACAGTCAGGTTAACTGGATATTCATAATTGACCGCGGCATAGATTGCTTGCGCTTCATGCGATGCGAGAAATTCCATCAGCTTGATGGCCGCTTCGGCATGAGGGGCGTGCGCCGCCAGGACCATGCCGGAAACATTTGCATGCACCTTGCCGTCAGCGATATCAGGGAAAATTAACCGCACGGAGGCCGCCCATAATTTCTGCTCGGGTTCTTCGCTGTTATTTTCCATGGCGCCCATATAATAAGTGTTGCCAATGGCGACATCGCAAATGCCAGCATAAATATTGCGCACTTGCGCCCGGTCATTGCCGGCGGGCTTGAGCGCCAGATTATTTTTCAAGGCGGTCAACCAATCGCGCGTCCAGTCCTCGCCGTAATGCGCAATCATCGCCGCGAAGAGAGCAATATTATAAGGGTGTTGCCCGTCTCGAATGCAGATCCGACCGCGCCATTCGGGTTGCGCCAAATCAGCATAGCTGAGGGCGTTCTGCGTGACCCGTTCGCGGCTGGCATAAGCAACCCGAGCTCGCCATGTCAGACCGAACCAACGTCCCTCATGATCACGCGCCGCGGCGGGAATGTTATTCTCGAGTACCGGTGATTTAACAGCTTGCGCATAGGCACTGGCTTTCATCAAATTGGCAAAATCTGAGGTGAGAACCAGATCGGCGGGGCTGTAGGCGCCCTCATTAGCAAGCCGCTCAATCAAACCTGATTTGGCGAATATGACTTGCGTTTCAATACCAGTTTCTTGTTTGAACTTCTCCAGTAATGGCGCCAAGAGGAAGGGCTGGCGATAGGAGTAAATATTGACGGTTTCGGCGTAAGCTAGTGATGGCGCCAAGAGAGCGACGGCGAGCAAAAGCTTAGAATATAATCTAGGGTCGAGGCATTGGCGGCAAAATCGGAGTGTCGGGTGCATAGGGGCTTCCTGGTAAATTTAATGGCGTTTAAAAATGCGTCTCAAATGCATGAGTGAGCCGGCGCAGATTAGTATTGTGCGTGGCCAGAATTGTTCCTCGTTACTTAATCCCGTTTTATATAGTCTTCGTTTCGCGCTGGCCGCACAGCTGTCAGACAAGCGTCATCGCTCGCATATCGAAATTCGTAAATTGTTGCACCACCATTTTCGAGACTAATACGACAAAACCCTTCTTCCTCCGAGGCGAGGTCAGCGGGGCAGGATTCGAGGTCAAAATGCGGCTTCACGGCCTCGAAAGCCGAATAGGGTATAACACAATCTTCTGTTGCCAAGCTGCGATTGCTGAAGCCAGCAGTGCAAATAAGCGCAGCAACTGGAATTACACAATATTGAGTTATGCGAGCCATCAGGTCACGTCTTTCTAATTGATCGTTGGTGCTCCACTTATATAATGAGAATGATTATCAGTAGCAAGTAAAAAATACAGCTCAGCTGGAAACACTCCGCGCTTAGCGTTTTATTAGACGTTGGTGACGTTGCGGAAACCTAATATATCGCCGTAACGGGTCGGGAAAATACGCCGGATAATGTCAACCATATGGGCATCGCGACCGATTAAGATCCGCGCTTTTCCTTTTTCGACGCCTTTCAAAATTGTTTGTGCCGCTTGAATGGGGGTTGATTTCACCATCGATTTGAAATTGGCCGCAATCTCCTCGCGGCGTTCTTCGCTATCCTCGCCTTGTGGCAAAATCGCATTGCGCGCGATCGGGGTATCGATCCCGCCTGGATGGATGCAACTAATCTTGACGCCAGAGCCATACATTTCTTGCCGCAGCGCCTCGGTAAAACCATGGACGGCAAATTTGGCCGCATTATAAGCGCCTTGATTGGGAACGCCGATAAAACCGAAAATCGATGAGATATTGGCTATGTGTCCGAAATTCCGTTTGATCATCGCCGGCAAAAAGGCCTGCGTGCCATGAACAACGCCCCAAAAGTCGACATTCATAACGCGCTCAAAATCCTCAATCGCTAGACTTTCAACCGGCGCAATATTGGCAATGCCAGCATTATTAAGGACAAAATCAGCCCGCCCGTGCTTTGCCAGCGTTTGTTCCGCCAATTCATACATGGCCTCGCGGTTTGCAACATCGAGCTGGACGATATTTGCGGACGCGCCCGCCTCGCGAACCAGTTTGTGAGTGGCCTCGAGATTTTCGCGATTAATATCGGCCATCACCAGATGCGCCGCGCCATAACGGGCCAGTTCAAGCGCCGTGGCGCGACCGATGCCAGAGCCGGCGCCTGTTACGACACAGATTTTGTCTGCGAAATAGGTTGTCATGCGCCGTGTGCCTAACCTCGGCCATCAGCCAGCTTGCGCCGCCGACGATCAAGCGGTTGATAAGCGAGTGCCGCATGCGTTGGGCAATAAGGGCTACCTTGCCGTGCCCGCGCGCCACAGAAATGAAAATCTCTCTGCCCTGGGTCGCCGATCGGCCATTTGCAGGTATGCTCATTCAGGTGCAAGACGCTGGCACGTTCTTCGGGGCTTAAAATCGGCTGCGGAGGCGCGATCGGTTCTTTAAAGTTTTCGAGACTTTCGCGCGTATAGC
Organism: Rhodobiaceae bacterium; assembly: GCA_038106515.1. Taxonomy (GTDB): domain Bacteria; phylum Pseudomonadota; class Alphaproteobacteria; order RS24; family RS24; genus JAYODZ01. Next base: position 216 of record JAYODZ010000017.1, on the reverse strand, counting down.
TTGGGTTCGTCTCAGCGGCGTCTGCGTTTTTCAAGCGCGATTGAGATCCGACACGGGCTGTTGTGACCCGCGCTGGCGTGGCCCGTCCAGATAAACCGAGCCGGTGCACTTTGCCAATCACGGCGTTGCGCGTGACGCCGCCCATTTGCCGCGCAATTTGGCTGGCGCTCAGCCCTTCGGTCCATAATTTACGCAGTAAGTCGACCCGTTCATCTG
>JAYODZ010000016.1:0-23947 GCA_038106515.1 Rhodobiaceae bacterium | reverse complement strand
GTTCTTGCGTAAATAAATGCGTTAACTCATCAGCATTGGCGGCAATCGCTTTGGCTGCCTTGAGAAGCAGGGCGCGGCGCGCATCTATCGGCGTATCTCGCCAATCCGCGAAAGCCGCTTGCGCGGCGGCGACCGCTCGGTCTAATTCATTATCCCCCGCATTCGGGCAGGTCGCAAAAATCTCACCCGTGGCTGGATTTTTAACATCCATGGTTCGGTCCGCAGGAACAATTTCTCCATTTATGAGCATATGAAAATCTGATTTGATCTCTCGCGCCGACATATTCTTCCTCCCAAAGTAAAAGCGGTGAATTTAGAGCTATGTTACCTAATAGCATAAGATAAAATTATCGTGAAAGGAAAGAGACTTTTTCGCCATCCGATGCGGGTTTAAGGTCGCATATCGCACAATAGTTGAGCCGGCGCGCATTTAGCCCTGAAAGCGCAGCACCAAGTTTCAAATGTAAATTGACATTTATAGTGTCAATAGATAACCTTCTGGCCGAAGAGGAGAGAACGCATGGACATTTCCCTTGGCATTTGGAGCGCAGCCATTTTGGTTTACGGGATGTTTCTCGCCTGGCACCAAAATTGGCGCGGGCCGCTAACACCGCAAGAGATCGATTACTATCTGAAACGCCTCGAGGAGCGCGCGACCATGCCGCCTGCCACACGTGCTGTTATCGAAGAGTTTATGCGCCGTGATACGGGCCGCGCATTTTTGATGGTTAATTTGATTAAATTCCCCGACGGCACAGTCCCACACCCCGACACGAGGGAGCCAGTGAAGCCGCAAGAGCTATTGCTGAGCTATTTTCGTCCTTTCATGAAACAGATTATAGGGCGGGCCGGCTACCCCGCCTATCAAGGCGTCGTGCGCGCAGGCTATATTGAAGCCTGGGGCGTCGAGGAAAACCCAGGCTGGCAGTTTGCCGGCCTTATTCGCTATCGCAGCCGCCGCGATGCCATCGAAATCATCTTAAACCCAGCCTTCGACGCTGTGCATGGATATAAGCGCCAAGCTATTATTGCGACGATGGCCCTGCCCGTTGAAACCCGCGGGGGGTTACTTTTTTCGCCGCTCGTCTGGGTGGCGATGGCGTTGATCGGCCTTGCCGCCGTGGCACACCTCGCGACACTGATCATATAGGGCGCTCAAGATGGCTGATAAATTCAAACTCTATAGCTGGAGCGTCTCGCTGTATTCGGGAAAAGCGCGCGCCTATCTTATCAAGCAGCACATTGATTTTGACGATATCTCGCCCACCGACCCGCATTATCAGACGCATATCCGGCCGACCATCGGGCGGTGGATTATTCCGGTCATGCAAACCCCGACAGGCGAAATTGTGCAAGACGGTACCGATATCATCGATTGGTTTGAGAGCCGTGGACTGGCACGATTGCCTGCTTACCCGCAAACGCCCAAGCAGCTCATTGCGTCCTTAATTATGGAAATTTTTGGCGGCGAGGGCATGCTCCGCCCGGCGATGCATTATCGGTGGAATTTTGACGCCGACAATCTCGATTTTATCCTGCAGCAATTCGGTCTGTTTGCCTTGCCACAAGTCGCGCCCGCAGAGCGCCGCGACATGGCATTACATGCCGCCAGTCGCATGCGCAAAGCGGCCGTCATGTTCGGCGTCACACCCGAAACCGCGCCGCATATTGAAGCGGCTTATGAAGAGATGATGGCAGAGTTTGACGCGCATTTTGCTGCGCACCCTTATCTTTTGGGCGGCGCGCCGACCATTGGCGATTATGGTTTGTTCGCACCACTTTATGCGCATTTGGGACGCGACCCGTATCCGCTGAGAATGATGCAGGAAAAAGCGCAAATGTTATTCCGCTGGACCGAGCGTATGCGCAACCCAAGTCCTGATATGGTTGAGTTTCTCGGCCACCCGGAAGCGCTATTGAGCGCTGATGCCATTCCAGACACGCTGAAAGTTTTATTACGCCGTGTCGCCTCCGACTATTTGCCCGAGATAGAAGCGATGATCGCCATGAGCAATGCTTGGCTGGCCGACAATAAGCCGGCCAAAAACGAGATTGTCGGCGGCGAAAGTCTCGGGCGCGGAATTGGTATGTGCGAATTCGAATGGCGCGGCCAAACCGTGGCGGCCGTGGTGATGCCTTATCGCATTTTCATGCTGCAACGCATTCAAGATGCCTATGACAAACTTTCAGCCGAAAATAAAAGAGAAGTCGACATTTTGTTAGCGGAAACGGGTCTGTCCACGATTCTCACTACCCGCGCCACGCGGCGCGTCGAGCGGCAAAATCATCGCGAAGTGTGGGGCCCGCGCCAAGCGTAGAACGGGGTGCAACACTTATAGCCTTAAGGGCATATAATTTTATCGAGATAGACGATGATATCATCTGACTCGTAAAGCCACTGGTCATCACCCCCATCGCTGCTCGGAACACGCAGACACGGAACTTGATAATGACCGCCTTGCGATATTAAATCGTTTCGATGTTGGTCGTTAAATTCAGCGTCGCGCAACATCAGGGCAATATTAGACTGGTGGATATAGCGCCGGACTTTAATGCAAAACGGACAGTCCCTGAAATGATATAAGGACAGAGGCGCGAGGGCCGCATCGAGGCGTGTTTGATGTTCGGCATCGCGGGCTATCGGCTTGCCGCGCGTCAGCCAGTTGACGCCAAGTAATATAGTCCCCAAAAATCGACGCCCCAAATATTTGCGCAAAGCCGATCGAAGGTTTTCTAATTTTTTCACCGTTTCTTCCCTTAGCGCATCTTAGTTTGAATATCTATGTCATCGCTTCCGATCGGCAGGCGAATGAGCATTCCATCCTGCGAGATCAGCGTTGGTGCCGCACGCACCCCGTCAACACCGCGCATAAAAATACGCTCGATCAAGCCATTGGCAGGATTGGGGGCCAAATGCGTGAAGACCAATAAGCCCGCATTGGCGCGATTGGCGACATCGGCGGCCTCGACGGGGCTGGTGTGATAATCGAGCGTATCGCGGATCAGCTGACTTAAATTTGGCCGACCGACCTCGGCGAGGGCGCGGCTGGTTTCATTCACCAAATAGGGTTGCAGGACCTCATGAATTAAAACATCGGCGTCCCGCGCAGCCATGACGACGGCATCGGTTTTCGACGTATCGCCGCTGATCACCACCGAGCGACCATGATAATCAAAACGATAACCAAGCGCCGGTCGCACCGGCTCGTGCAAAACTTTAAAGGCGGAGATAACGAGCCCGCCCTCATTAAAAATTTCAACCGAACCGGTATCGGGGATCGAGAGAGATTGTGGCTTCAGGCCGGCATTTTGAGACGGCATAATAGCCTCGCCGTGATGCGCCGTACGATACCCGTAGTCCAAACCATACGCCAAGTTAAAGCCGTCGACGACTTGCGCGACGCCTGGGCCACCATATACCGTTAGCTGGCCCGGACGACCTTGCACCCAGCTTTGTAAGTGCAGTTCGCCGAGCGAAGAAATGTGATCGGAATGAAAATGCGTTAACAAAACACCGTCGAGACGCCCTAATGGTAAGCCAGCGGCTGCGGCCTTGGCGGTTGAGCGGGCACCACTATCAACAATAAAGAAGTGATCGCCAGCCAGGATAGCCATACATTGTTGAGCGCGTTCGCCGCCGCCCATAGGCGATGCCGTTCCACAAAACACGACGTCGAGATTATCACCGCCAAATTTGCCGCTGGTCTGCATTTGCGACGACATAATTTGCTGGAGCGCGCGCGCGACAACACGATCTTGTAACGGCGGCGAAAAACGCAAAGCCATGAAAAAGAGAGCCGCGACAAGGCCAAGTGCCACGAAGGTAAAAGTCAAATATTTAAGCAAGCTTTTCATCATTTTCCTCCTACATCGCCATTATGAGTTCTGTGGCGACGCTAACATCATCTCAATACCTGTCCCATCAATGATACGGTCGACCCGCGCGCGATCGGTCGGCGAAAGGCTCTGATAGATTTCGCGTGTCCAGTGCAAACACTTTGCTTGATAGGGAAAGCTCGGTTGTTGCCAGGTCGCACCGTCGATCTCGCACGCCCAATCTTTATCGCCCTGAGCGACCGCCGCCGCATTGGCCAGTTGGGCCGGAGCATAAACCCGACCAATTTCCTGTAGCAAGGTTGCAAGCGTGTCGGGCTGATCTTCGAGTGCAAACCAATCCGCAGCAACGGGGTCGAGGCCGCTTAAATCACGCAGTTGCTCGACCCATGCAACACTGCGCGGCGAAATTTCGTGGGTAATAGCCCGTGGTGTCGGATCGAAACCAGCGAGTTGCGTGAGCTGACCAAACAGGGCGAAATCGCCGGCGCCCGGACGGTTGCCGAGCATAAATTTTTGCTGTTGCAAATGCGCTTCCATAGCCGTCAGAAACCGGCGATAGCTGGCGTCAATAATCGGAGCTGTGACATCATTCGAGCCAACAACGTAAAGCCGGCCAATCTGGCGCTCCGTAAAATGTTGTTTAAACGCGGCATGAGTTTCGGACGCTAAGCGCGTATCAAAACCCAAGGGCAAAAGCGTACCAGCATTATCGGCATCGGCAGCAAAATGCCAACGATAGTGAAACATATATTTAGTGCACCATTCGTCGCCAAAATCCTCGATCACATAATCGATAAAGGCCAGCGCAGGATCGTTCGGCAGAACCGAGCGCGCTGGAAAATCGCGCTCCAGTCGACGGATGATCGGTGTTGAATCGCATTGCGCTATGGTCTCGCCGTTTTCTTCAAATAAAAATGTCGGCATGAGCTCAGGTCTGGGCGGCGTCACGCCAAGAGCCTTACAGACTTGGGCCGGTTGGCCCCATGTGATGGCAACAGGAATTCGGCGATAGCGCAACAGCGCTAACATTTTCTGCGTATAGGGCGAGGCCGTACCACCAATTAAACGGATCGGTTGGGAAGTAGTCATCTTATGTCTCCTCTGTCGATGCCGTGGCGCGCGAAAAAGGCGGAGACAAGCAATCCTAAAAGATCCTTGCTTTCCCGCACGCCCAGTTTCTGGTGATGACGCAAGCGATGCCACATATCAAATGAGGTCAGCGCGTCCAGCCCTTCAATAACCTCGCGGGCGCTCCCATCGAGCTCTGGAAACCAAGTTTTCGCGCGCTCCCGCAATTCTTTTTGATCGCGCGCATAGGATTTACGTAAGGTTGGAGAGCGCCATAACTGTGCTTGCGTTGATAGAATGATGTTCTGCAAATGCTCATAAGCTGCGGCCTGACAATCGATAAATTGCTCGATACGCTGTCGGATATCGCCGCCGCTTTGCCGAGGAGCGAAAAGCGATAAAAACTTGTCACGGGCATAGGAATCGACCGCCGCAAATAAGGCTTCCATGTCGTCGAAATGCCGGAAAAACGAACGTAGCCCCACCCCTGCCTTATCAGCAATTTGCTTAGCCGTTGGCACTAATAAGCCTTGGTCGATAAGCTCCAACGAGGCTTTGATCAGCGCCTCGCGCGAGCGCGCGCTTCGCTGGTGGCGACCATCAACGACGATCAGTTTCGGATTTTGTTTCATCTCGTCCCCTCTGATCAAGTTCGGCTCGTAAATATAATCGTTATCCAAACGCAGTCTGGTGGCTGAAAAAGGATGAACCTAGCTTGTTGAGATTATGAATTGACATACTCAATGTCAATTCATAATACCGCAGGGCCTCCGGCAACCGCCAAACATGCGCGCGAAAACCAAGCGATCCACTCGGCGCCGCACAAGGATCCCGCGGCTCTCGTCAAGCTTGGTGATATCAGCTAGCATAGACCAAAGGGAGTGAGGCGTTATGAAAGATTTAGATATTGTGGTTTATGGAGCCACTGGCTTTACAGGTCAGCTGTGCGCGAGCTATTTGGCGCATTATAAGGGCAACGTCAAATGGGCTGTGGCGGGGCGAAACAAAGCCAAACTCGAAGGACTGATAAAGTCGCTCGGTGTCACGGTCGAAACGCTGGTCGCTGATGCCGACGATATTAAGGGTTTGGATGCCTTAACGTCACGGGCTAAAGTCGTGCTTTCAACGGCTGGGCCGTTCCATCGCTATGGCTCGCATTTGGTGGCAGCCTGCGTCAAGAATGCCACACATTACGTCGATATCACGGGCGAAAATTTTTGGGTCAAAGGCCTGATTGAACGCTATCACGATGAAGCCCGGCGCAAGGGCGTGCGCATTATTCCGTCTTGCGGATTCGACTCGATCCCTTCTGACTTGGGGTGCTTTGCTGCCATTCGCGATGCGGGCGTGCCCGTTCGCCGCGTCGAGGCATTGCATTCGTTCAAAGGCGGAGCATCCGGCGGCACATTAGAGACGATTTTTTCGATGCCCGATCTCAAGCTCGGTGATGATCTCACCAATCCTTTCCTGTTAAACCCTGATGATACAATGTCGCCGGAAATGCGAAAGCAAAGTCAGGACGGGTTTAGCGTCGCCGCCAAACCTGAAGTGGCTGGCTTTGCCGCTCCTTTTATTATGGCTGCCGCCAATACCCGCGTGGTTCGCCGATCCGCAGCACTTTCGGAGTTGGGGCAAGAGCCATACGGGCCAAATTTTGTCTATCAAGAGTTTTCCTATCACCCGACGCGCTGGTCTGCTGTTAAAGCGATGTTGGGCATGGCCTTGCTTGGTGGTATTTTGTTTTCGCCTTTGCGCAAGTTGGTTCGCCCCTTGTTGAAGCAACCCGGCGAAGGTCCGTCGCAAGAGCAGCGCGATGCCGGCTGGTTCGACTGTAAATTCATTCTCGAAACCATAGAGGGCAAAAAACTCGTAGCGGCGATCCGCGGCGATGGCGACCCTGGTTACAAAGTCACTTCAAAACTGGTAACCGAATGCGCCCTGTGCTTGGTCGAGGATCTAAAGGCTCTCCCCGGGGGTCCCGAACTTGGCGGCGTTTTAACCAGCGCCACCGGCCTCGGCCAACCCTTGGTGCAACGCCTAAAGCGCGTTGGTATTGAATTTGATCCGCCGCGCGCGGCCTAGCGCTTCGCCTGCTCGCTAAATTTGACAAGCAAAGTTTAGATGCCGACCTCGAGCATGCGTTGATAGGCTGGGCGCTGTTTCACCTTCGCGAGCCACGCTGCCGTCGCCCCAGACGCATTAAAGCCTGGATGCATCGACATATTTTGAATGTTAAAGCCCATCAAACAATCCGCGGCGGTAAAATTGTCGCCGGCGAAATAGGCATTGCTTGATAAATGCTGTTCGATAAAAGCGATCACTTTCATCTGCTCTTGGATCAAACGCGGTTCAAAATCCGAACCTTCGGCATTGGCCGCCCGCAAATAGACAACCAACAGAAAGGGAAGAAACGGCGCGCCTTCGGCAGCATGAAGCCATTCGATATATTTAGCGAAATTTGGGCTCTGCGCTTCGGGATGTAGTTTGTGATCCGGATCATATTTGGCCAAAAGATATTCTGCGATCGCGCCGGTCTCGGCGATAACCAGCTGATCATCTTCAAGCAAGGGGGATTTACCCAAAGGGTGAATTTTGAGCAAGGTTTCGGGCGCCAAATTGGTTTCGGTGTTGCGGGTATAGTGAATAATTTCATGCGGCAGGTTTAATTCTTCCAGCAACCATACCAAACGCTGAGACCGCGAAGCGTTGAGATGGTGAAGTTTTAGCGTCATAGATCGCCCTCCAATAGAATGTGCACGGTGCAGTATAGCGTTGCGCAGCGGTCGCCGCTACTCAAGACGGCGGTTTATTCGAACTTCTAGCGCCCGAGATAATCGGCAAGAATTTGATGAAATTTGGTAAGGGCGCCCTCGAAGCGGCCAAAGATCAGTCGGTCATTGGCACCACTGGCAAGCCCTGCTTGGATGCTTTCGCCAATAGCGAAATCTTCCGCCAGCGTCGCGCGGGTGATCGCATGATTGCGTTGCCAATAAACCGCATTCTCGCTTTCAACCACTGGCGCCAAAGTAATCAGGCTGACGCGGCTAGATGCTACCGTGAGGGGCTCAGATTGCACCAAAACTATATGGTCTTTTTGCACCAATAGGGTCGTGGTCGGGAACAGCGTGTAGAGAAGCTGTGCATGGTCGCGCAAACGCCAGCTCGCGCGATCTTGGTCGCGTAGCTCGACCATGCTATTGCGCATGAGCACAGACCGCATATGCGGGCCAAAGACACGATAGGTCGATAGATTGTCTTCAAAATAAGGTGCGATCGTATCGCGATGCGCGGTTTTGAAGTGATAGGCCTCAATTCCCCCTTCGAGCAAAATCTTCCAATTAGCCTGATAGATTTGGCGATCGCTGGCAACCACTGCCATGTCATCCATTTTCAAGGCGGCGATCTCGGACCCTAACGTGCCGAGAAACGCTTCGATATCAGGCGCGGCACCTCCGACCCAAATCAAACCAAATTTTTCCGCGCACGGGAGCGGCGTTAGCCCCAGCTGATCTTTCGCTAAACCCGAAAAGCCAGCATCAAAATGCGGCGCGGCGATCAGCTGACCCGCATTATCATAGGTCCAACCGTGATAGGGACAAGAAAAGCGGCGCTTGCAACCAGCGGTGTCATCGACCAATTGGGTGCCGCGGTGACGACAAATATTTAAAAACGCCCTTACCGTGCCATCCTCATGACGCGTCAAAAGCACCGAGCGCGATGCCAAATCACGGGTGATAAAATCCCCTGGCGCCGCCAGTTCGCTTTGATGCGCCGCCACCAGCGGCAATTTCGCAAATATCTGCCTTTGTTCCTGTTCAAATTGGTCAGTACTTAAGTAATTGGCGACCGCCGCTCCACCCATGTCAGCGTCGAGAAAAAAGCTATCGTCGCGCTTTAAAGCCAACATCTCATCGATCAGTTCTAATTCAGTTTCGCGGTCCATCGGCATATCTCTCCGTTTTTCACTCAAACCCCTCGGCTCGGACTCGAGGTTCAGTTTTAGCGACGCCAAAGGCTCGGTCAAGTCACGCGGTAAAGGACAAAATCATATTTGACCGCAACGGTTTTTCACGTTCTAGTGAAGGTGAGTGATGCGGAAGATGCGGGAGAGATGCGAATGAGCCTGACTAAAATTCAAGATGTTGCACATGTGCGATTTCGCGCGCCCGACCTTACCGAAATGCAAAAATTTCTCCAAGAATTTGGCCTCAGCGTCGCCCATGCTGACGCGACCCACCTCTACATGCGCGCCCATGGCAATGCGCCCTTTGTGCATGCCACCGAGAAAGGCGAGCCAGGCTTTGCCGCTCTTGGCTTTCGTGCCGATGGACGCGCCGATTTGGATCGCCTGGCGCAGGCCACCGGCACCGGCGTCGTAGCACTCGATATGCCAGGCGGGGGCCATGTCGTACGCCTACACGACCCCGATGGCCATTTGGTGGAAGTGGTCGCTGGCCAGGAAACAGTTGCACCCTTACCCGTGACGCCGCGCCCCGCCGTCAATACGGGGCTATCGCATCCGCGACAACAGCAAACTGTGCGCGTGTCATCGGGCCCTGCGACGGTCATGCGGCTTGGGCATATTGTTCTCGAGGTTGCTGATTTCCGCACCAGCGAGGCTTGGTACAAAAAACATTTCGGGCTTATCACCTCAGATGAAATTGAGGCCGCGCCGGGCCAAGCCATGGGCGCTTTCTTGCGGTGCAACCGTGGCGATCAGCCGACCGATCATCACAGCCTGTTTTTACTGCAAGCCTTAGACAAGCCGCGCTTTAATCATGCCGCCTTCGAAGTTGTTGATGTCAATGACGTTATGGGCGGTCACGACCACCTCAAAGCCCATGGCCGCGAAGCGAGCTGGGGGATTGGCCGGCACATTTTAGGGAGCCAGATTTTTGATTATTGGCTCGACCCGTGGGGACACGAACTCGAGCATTGGACCGATGGCGACCTGTTTACCGCCGCCGACGGATCCAATATTGCGACATTGCAAGACTTGCTCGCGGTGCAATGGGGTATGCAGCACCCATTGGTCGCAGCCATGAACCAACAGGGAAGCTGACATGAAACTGGCACGTTATAAAGATAAGACCGCCGAGCATATTGGTCTGGTCAATGACGGAAAAATTTTTAAGCTCGACGGTCACAGCGCCATGCTAGAGGTCATCGCGCATTGGGACGAAGTCGCCGCCGATGCCGGCAAGGCGCTCAAAGGAGCTGGCCAAAGCCTTAGCGACGTGCACCTGCTGGCGCCGATCGCTCGGCCGGGTAAAATTTTTGCCATTGGGTTAAACTATGCCGACCATATTGCTGAATCTGGTATGGAAACGCCGAAGGAACAGCTGTGGTTTACCAAAGCCGGCACCTCGATCAATGGGCCTTACGACCCGATTTTGATCCCTCAAGTTTCGCAAACGGTCGATTACGAGGCCGAGCTCGTCGCCATTATTGGCAAAACGGGCAAAAATATTTCCGAGCAGGACGCCGCCGCACATGTCTTCGGCTATTGCGTCGGCAATGATGTCACCGAGCGTTTCTGGCAGCACCGGACGCCACAATGGTCGCTCGGCAAAAGCTTTGACACTCATGCCCCGATCGGCCCATGGATTACGACAGCCGATGAAATCAACGATCCGCATAATCTCAATATTAGCTGTTCGGTGAATGGTGAGCTGCGGCAAAACTCAAACACGCGGCATTTGGTCTTTAATATCTGGCAACAAATTTCACAACTCAGTCAAGCGATGACGCTCGAGCCGGGTGACATTGTTTTTACTGGCACGCCGGGGGGCGTCGGCGCCGCCATGAACCCGATGGTGTTTTTGCAAGCGGGCGATGTTGTCGTCACCGAAATAGAACATCTCGGGCGGCTTGAAGCACGGCTCGTGCTGGAAGGCTAGCCGTGTTGCCGCCCCGTCAGGTCGATGTTTTGATCATTGGCGGCGGCCCGGTTGGGATAACGGGCGCGCTGCTGCTCGCCCAAGAGGGCCTTGAGGTATTGGTCGCCGAACGCGAAGCCGATATTTATCCACTGCCGCGCGCGGCGCATCTCGATCATGAAAGCATCCGCATCCTACAAGCGGCCGGCGTCGTTGATAAGCTGATGCCGACGACGCGCGAGGCCTCGCGATACGATTTTTTAAATCAGGCCGGCGATATTTTGATGCGCTTCGAAACGGGCAAGGGGAAAACCAGCTCGGGCTGGCCAGCCTCCAATATGATCCATCAACCTTCCCTTGAGCATATTTTACGCGACAAGCTAGCAGCGCATGCCAAGGCCACACTCCACACACAATGGACCTTCACCGCTTTTGCGAACACCGCCGATGGCATTAGCGCTGAATTTGCTTCGCCCGAAGGCGAGGTCTCGATTGCGGCCCGCTATATCATCGCATGCGATGGCGCCAAGAGTAGCGTCCGACAAGCTGGCAATATTGATTTTACCGATCTGGGCTTTGACGAATCTTGGTTGGTTATAGACACGCTGGTCAAAGACGCCAGCCGCCTACCCGACTGCAATTTGCAAATCTGTGACCCCGCGCGTCCAACAACTTGTGTGCTGATGGGCAGCGGCCGGCACCGCTGGGAATTCATGCTGTTAGACGGTGAAACCGCTGCGAGCATTCAACAGCCCGAGGTCATCGCCGCGCTATTAGCGCCTTGGAATGTCGCCGAGGCAATCGAGATCGAGCGGCAGGCGGTTTATCGTTTCAGCGCCAAGCTGGCAAAAACCTGGCGTCAAGATCGCATATTACTAGCCGGCGATGCCGCCCATTTAATGCCGCCCTTCGCCGGACAAGGACTTTGTTCAGGACTGCGCGATGTTGCTAACTTGGCATGGAAACTGGCGCTTATTCTGAAACATGGCGCTGCCGACAGCTTACTCGACAGCTACCAAATCGAGCGCGAACCGCATGTGCGTGCGGTTATTGATCTCGCCATCATGATGGGTCAAACGGTCTGTATCACCGATCCCGAGGCGGCGGCCATGCGCGATGCTCAGCTGATCGCTAACCGCAAGCAATCGGGGGATGCAGCGGGCGCTATGGACTTCCCGCCCCTATCTGCTGGATGCCTTCGAGACTCCGATCCGGTGGCGGGGCAAATCGCGCCGCAGTTTGACCGCTCCGATGATATAATGGGAACCGCGCCCTGCCTGCTGAGCCGCGCGGATGCTCTGCCCGACAAAGCCATCAATCAAATATCTCTGAACGATCCGCGTCTGGCGTCAATCAAGCCGGCCCTCGAGGCGTATATGACATCGCTTGGCGTCGAAGCGCTGCTTATTCGCGGCGATAAATATATTTTCGGCGCTGGCACGGCGGCCGAATTGATCGAGAATTTTCAAGCGATGACGGGTCTCGCCTAGTTAAACCTGAGGGTTATGCCCTCCGCCAAACTTATTGCGCGGGCGCAGATTGGCGATAATATAATGACGTTAAGCGATGAACTGCGGAGAGAACGCTATGGCCTATGATCTGATTATCCGGAATGGAACCATTTATGATGGCACCGGCGCACCGCCGCAGCTGGCTGATATTGCCATTAAGGATGGGAAAATTGCCAAAATCGCCGCCGCCATCTCCGACACCGCGGCACGCGAGATCTGTGCCAAAGGGAAATCAATTACGCCCGGCTTTGTCGATGTGCATACGCATTATGATGGCCAAGCAACATGGGATAACCATCTGACACCATCGTCAAACTTGGGAACGACGACGGTTGTGGTCGGAAATTGCGGCGTTGGCTTTGCGCCCTGCCGCCCCGAAGATCGAGAGGTTTTGGTGCAGTTGATGGAGGGGGTTGAGGAAATTCCGGGTACTGCCTTGGCGGAAGGCATTCCGTGGACTTGGGAGAGCTTTCCCGAATATCTCGACGAGTTGGATAAAAAACAGCGCGACATCGATATCGCGGTTTTTATACCTCATGGTCCGTTGCGGGTTTACGTCATGGGCGAGCGCGGCATTAAACGCGAGCCGGCGACCGCGGATGATATTGCGCAAATGCAACAGCTGGTGAGCGAGAGTCTGCAAGCTGGCGCGGTCGGTCTGTCGAGTTCACGGACCTTGTTACATCTCAGCAGCTCGGGCGACAATGTACCCACTTTCGAAGCCGCCGCATCTGAAATGAAAGCGCTCGGCAGTGTACTCCGCGGCGATAGCGGCCATGTCCTGCAATTCATCTCCGATTGGCAAGACGCCGAAGAGGAGTTTGATATTTTGCGCGAAACCAGTCGCGCGACAGGCGCTAAGGGCACCTTCACCTTGATCCCGATCGAAAGCCCGACCGATGGGATGAACGCCAATCCCGAATTATGGCGCGACCAGCTAAAACGGATCGAAGCCGCGCAGGCCGAAGGCCTAGATATTCGAGGGCAAGTGATCTCGCGCCCGATCGGTATTTTGATGGGGCACCCCGCAACCATGAGCCCATTTTATAAGCGCCCCAGCTATGTCGCGCTGTGTAATCTGCCCGCCGCAGAAAAAGCCGCCAAGCTCAAAGACCCTGCAATCAAAGCCAAAATTCTTTCTGAGACGAATGACAATCCGCATATTTTTGTGCAATTGCTGGCGAATAATTATGGCGTCATGTTCCCAATGGAAAACCCGATTGAATATCTGCCAAGGGATGAGAACTCGGTCGCCGCCCGCGCCGCGGCCGAAGGGCGCGATGCGGAAGAATGGTTGTATGATTTCCTCGCTGATAATCATGCGCAGAACCTGATCTACATCCCCGCAACCAGCAAGGCGAAGGACAAAATCGGCGAATTGCTAAAACACCCGCATACGGTCGAAGCCTTGGGAGATGGTGGCGCCCATGTCGGGTCTATTTGCGACACCAGCGCCAATGTCTTCTTGCTGACCAAATGGGTGTTCGACGAAAAACTTTTCTCGCTCGAAGAGGGTATCAAGCAAATCACCAGCGTGCCCGCTGATTTCTTTTCGTTTAAAGATCGCGGCTCCATTTGCGAGGGCAAGCGCGCCGATCTGAATATTATCGACTTCGACAATTTGCGCCTAAAAACACCGCATATGGTGCATGATCTTCCCGGTGGCGGCTCGCGCTTTGTCCAAAATGCCGATGGCATTATGGCGACCTTTGTCGCTGGCGAGATGATCTTTGAGAACGGTCAGCCGACCGGCGCCTTGCCCGGCAAGCTGGTCAAATCGCAAGCACTTTCCGCCTAAGGTCTTGGCGCGGTTAGGCCTCAAAACCAACAAATGTTGTCGCGTCTTGCACCGACTTGCGCTCGGAGACGACAGCATTGGCGGGAAAGCTGTCATCCGGCCAACCCAAAGCGACGGCCTTCATGATGACTTGATCCGCGGCAATGCCGGCATGCTCGCGCACAACCGGTGATTGCATTATCCCTTGGCTATTGATCACGGCCCCGAGTCCGCGAGACCAAGCGGCATTGACCAGCGCCGTGGTAACGGCGCCACAATCAAACGCCGTGTCATCGCTGTCGGCGAGTTCGCGATCATAAGTCACGATCACGCAGACCGGAGCATCGAATTGCCGAAATCCGCGCAGCACCCAGTCTTGTCGCGCTTCCTTATCGTCGCGGGCAATGCCCATAGCGGCGAATAATTGTTTAGCGACACCAATCTGGCGCTCGCGATGTTGCCCTTCGAAAGCGTGGCCAATTCGAAATTCGCGCGAATGCGGAATGCCCGCCAGATTGCGTTCGGTGTTACCGGCGCGAATACGGTCCAGCGGCTCGCCGGTGATGACATAAAAATTCCACGGCTGCGTATTCATCGAGGATGGCGACCGCATAGCCAGGGTGAGAATTTCCTCAATCAACGACCGCGGCACTGGATCTGGCTTATAGCCCCGAATACTTCGGCGACCACGGATCACATCATCGAACTGCATTTGACACCTCACCCTTACTGTAAAAGAAGTGCGCTAGACTAGCGCAACAAGCCCAGCGGTCAATCCAGATCTGAGCCACGGCGCACCAAGACGCTGGGAATAAGTTTTATACCTTCATATCACGTCGTCCTTGCTTTAAACTCAGGCTCGGTTTTAGCCCGTCGGGCGGAGAACGAGGGGGATAACATATATGGGGGATGCGTCAATAATCGCCGTTTCGAGCATTAAAGACTTTGCTGCGACGGTGGACGTCATTGTCTGCGGCTTTGGCGGTGCTGGCGGGAGTGCCGCGCTGGAAGCTTCGCAATCCGGGGCTTCGGTAATGATCCTCGAACGCGCCTCGGGCGCGGGCGGCGCGACAGCGATGTCGAGCGCCGAAATGTATCTCGGCGGATCGGGCGGCACAGCTCTACAACGCGACCTCGGGATTGAAGACAGTACTGAAAATATGATTGCCTATCTCGAAAAATCACTCGAGGACCGTGGCGACAAGGAGAAAATTCTCCTATATGCCGAGGGCGCCGCCGATCATTTTGATTGGGTCGAAAGCTTAGGAGTTAATTATAAACGGGCGCTGATGCTCGCGCGCGAGGTTGTGCCGCTAACCGACGAGTCGCTGCTCTTCTCCGGCAATGAACGCACATCTGAATTTGCTGCCGCCGCCGCACCCGTGCCGCGGGGTCATGTGCCGTCGCATGAGGGGGATTACGGCGGTCAAATTTTTATGCGGGCCCTAGCGCAAGCGGTGGAGCAAGCGGGGGTCGATATTCACTTTGATTGCTGGGTGCAAAGTCTTGTCGTGGCCGATGAGGGTCGTGTTATCGGCGTTGGTGTGCGCGAGAATAACGCGACCCGCTATTACAGGGCGCGACGCGGTGTCATTCTCGCCACCGGCGGCTTTATCATGAATGAAGAAATGACGCGACACTATTTGCCAGAAGTGCATCGCTGGGCGGCGCCGTATGGCAATCCTTATGATCTAGGTGACGGCATCCGCCTCGGCATGTCTGCGGGCGGCGCAGTGGCCAATATGGATGAGGCTTTTCTGTCTTTTCCGCTTTACCCGCCCGCCAAGCTGACCAATGGTATTATGGTCAATCTGCAAGGCGAGCGCTTCGTCAATGAAGATGCTTATTTGGCACGTCTCGGACATTACGCCAGCCTGCAACCCGATCAGCGCGTTTATCTCTTGGTCGATCACGATGACTACGATCATCCAATGTATATTGAACGGCTCGACCTCGTCGCCGTGGGCGATACAATTGCCGAGATAGAAGCCGAGGCCGGCTTCTTCCCCGACGGCGCTTTGCAAGAAACAGTGACCTATTATAATCGCTTCGCCGCACAAGGCCGCGATCCAAAATTTCACAAAACCGCAGACTGGCTGAAGCCTCTGCACGCCAAGCCTTTTGCCCTGCTGGATCTGTCTTTTGCCAGCCAGACCGCTGTTATCATGCCGGGCACCAAAGGGCCGCTGACCTTCTCCTTAGGGGGGCTGGATACTTTACCGAGCGGCGAGGTGAAACACATTAATGGTGGCGTAGTCGCCGGTCTCTACGCAGCAGGACGTGCCTCGGCTGGCCTGCCGCGCACCTCGAAAGGCTATGCCAGCGGCATGTCGGTTGGCGACGCGACATTTTTTGGCCGCCGCGCTGGTCGGTCCGCCGCGCAGGCAGCATTCTAGATGTTTGCATCCAAAATTGTTACGGATCTAAACGATCATCACTAATCGCCTGATAGGTTAGAGACCACATATCTTTCCGCAGGCCTGTGTCTTCGGGAAGTACCTGCATCATGAAAATGGCGGTTAAATCATTTTTTGGGTCAACCCAGAAAAACGTGCCCGCAGCGCCACCCCAAAAATAGCTCCCCTCGGGAAGCGGCATGCCCGATAGGGCTTGGTCGGTAATCATTGCAAAGCCAAGCCCAAAACCAACGCCAGACCTTGGGAAGGTCGGCGTGCGACGCCCGACAGTCGGCGTATCGCCGATTTGATTATGGCGCATCATTGCCACAGTATTGGGCGCCAACAGACGAACGCCGTCGAGCTCACCGTGATTAAGGAGCATTTGAGCAAACCGCAAATAGTCATGCGTCGTCGATAGCAACCCGCCGCCGCCGCTCTCGAATTTTGCCTCGGCACCATGTATCAGCTGTAGACCTGGATGTGCGAGCTCAAGACCAGCACCCGTCGGGCGGGCGGCAAACCCTTTAATGGCATATTGTTCGGTAATCCCCTCTCGGGAATAGAGCTTGGCCACACGATCCGCTTTTGCGGGGTCGCGTTTAAAGCTGGTATCGATCATACCAAGCGGATCGAAAATACGGGCCTTTAAAAATTCGCCCAGAGTTTGGCCCGAAACCACTTCGACAAGCCGACCCAAAATGTCGGGCGAAATCGAATAATTCCAAGCCGTCCCGGGGTCGAAGCGGAGCGGCAAGGAGCCAACACGGCTCATATAAGTGGCCAAGTCGAGGTTGGGCGGCATATCGATTTGGTTTTGGCGATACAGCGCGCCAACCGGCGTTGCATCGAGAAAGCCATAAGTCATACCGGCGCGATGGGTTAGCAAATCATGCACCGTCGGCTGTTGCGCCGCCTCCCGCAGCGGTGGATTACCGGTGCCTTTTTCGGCGTCGTAAACTTTAAGATTGGCGAGCTCAGGAATATAAGTTGCAACTGGCGTATCGAGCCGCAAACGCCCTTCCTCGAACAGCATCATAACCGCGACCGAGACAATCGGTTTGCTCATGGAGTAAATTTGGAAAATTGCATCATCGGTCATTGGCGCCTGTGCTTCGAGATCACGATAGCCCCAATTCTGGGCATAGACCTGCCGGCCCGCTTGCATAATGACCGCGCGGCCGCCCGCTATTTTTTGCTCTGCGACGGCCTTGGCAAAATGAGCATCGATGCGCGCCAGCCGGGCTGGATCAAATTGCAAAGCATCGGGTTGAACCAATGACCTCATGCCCAGAAAGGTGAGGCCGGCAATGAGAAGCAAGAAAACAAAATTCCGCATAATATGGTTCATAGCTCCGCCCTCCTCCGGAATCTGGCGTAATTACTCAGCGAGTTGGTTTTTAAATATTTTTCCACCCTTGATGATCAAGGCTAAATTTTTATCAGGATCGGTCAAAATGGAAAGGTCATTTAACGGGTTGCCGCGGATCAGCAAAATATCGGCCAAAGCGCCCTCAGCAATAACGCCGATACGACCCGCATAGGGCGACCGCTTGCCACTTAAAGCCAGCATTTCGCCGCCTTTTGAGGTTGCCTGCTGCAAGACTTCGAGCGGCGAGAACCATTTTGCCCGATGGGTGAATTCACGATTCATATTTTTCACCAATTGCGGATCCATCACGATATCGGTACCAAAAACAATATTTTGAAAGCCGGATTTTTTGACATTTTTGAACAAGGAATCGAGACCGCTGGCGACATATTCAAGCTTGGCGCGTTGCAAGGCATTTAACGTGCGTGGAAATTCCGTAAACACGATCACCTGAGGCGACAACCACACATTATTTTTTTGCATTAATTTTAAAGTCTCGGGGCTGGCAAGATTGCCATGCTCAATGGTTTTGACGCCCGCCTCGATGGCGCGCGTGATCGCGGCGTCGGTATAAGCATGGGCTGCGACATAGGTACCATAATCGCCGGCGGCATCGACCGCAGCCTTCATTTCATCGAGCGTATATTGCACCACATCGATCGGATCGAAGGCCGAACTAGCGCCGCCGCCGACCGCTATTTTCACTTGCGAAGCGCCGCGCCGCAGCGACTCGCGCGCCGCCATCAGAACTTCGGCACGCCCGTCAGCAATCGCGACCATATTATAATCTTGGAACACGCTCTTTTGGTCTGACACCAAGCGACTGGGATGCGAATCGAAGCGGTGGTCAGAATGTCCCGAGGTTTGTGAAATCATCGGCCCCGAGGGGAATATGCGCGGCCCAACAACGAGCCCACGGTCAATCGCTTTTTTTAGCGAGTAACTATTACCAGACATGTCGCGGATAGTTGTGAAGCCATTCATCAACATAGACTGGGCAATTTGCGTCGACTGATAGGCCCAAAAATAGGGATCGCTCATCAAGCCCTCAATATAGGAGAGCTGCAACATAATATGCGTGTGCGAGTCGATAAACCCAGGCGACAGCGTCAGCCCATTAGCGTCAATGATCTGCGCCCCGTCGGGTGCCTTTAAACCGCTACCGATTTTCGCAATCACAGTGTCGCGCAGCAGAACATCTTGCTGCATCAGCAATTGCTCTGACCGGCCATCAAAAATATTTGCTCGCCTGATCAGGATATAATCGGCCGCCTGCGCTGCAGACATCAGACATATAAATACTGTAACAAAAAAACCAATCCGCATAACATCCCCTCTTTGTGGGACTTACTGTAAGGTTGCTTGCGCCTCTTGCAAAGCAAGATTTATCGCGCGGAAAACTGAAAGGGAGGAATAAATCACACCGCACTAAAATTTCCGCATTCGCAATTAGACAAGCTATGCTGGTTTCGCTAGCATGAGTGCGCGGAACCCACTGCATAAAATAAGTCTTGGCTTTTTTGGAAAACGAATAATGAAAAATAAAAATCCTGTCCTCATTGTCGGCGGTGGGCTGTGCGGCGTCACCACCCTATTTGAACTGGTATCGCGCGATATTCCTGCAATTTTAATCGAGCGCGACGGGGCGGTAGCCCAAGGCACGAGCTATGCCAATGGCGGGGTATTGCACCCAAGCCTCCCCGACCCGTGGAACAACCCTGGCATTGGGCGCGTTCTCTTGGCATCGCTATTTGATCGTCAAGCGCCGGTCAGGTTGCACCCAAGCCAGATCGCCAATTTGGCGTTCTGGGGGCTCGATTTTTTACGCAATTCGAGCCTGCAAAGACATCGGGCCATTACCTGTGCGAATTTTCGCCTTGCTCATTATTCAACACAACAAACCGAAGCCCTGACGCAATTATTAAACTTATCTTACGAAAACCAAGCGCCAGGGTCGCTGAAAATATATCGCAGCGACGCCGAGCGCAATGAGGCCATCGCGCTTGCCGAACTGCTGCAGCCACTGGGCCTCGTTTATGAGGATTTGGATCAGCCCACCTTGCTAGCGCGTGAGCCGTCGCTCGCCCATTGCCTTGAGCCGGTACGCGGAGCCTTGCTTTTTTCTGATGACCGCGTCGGCAATGCTCAGGTTTTTTGCGAAACCTTGGCGGCACAGGCAGAAATACGGGGCGGCCGCATTATCTATAATGAAACGGTTAAAAAGCTTGTGGTTGAGAACGGCCGCGTCGTCGGTGTGGATCTCGGAGCCGAGAGATTATTGGGCGATGTTGTTATCTGCGCCGGCGTTGATGCACCCGCACTGGTTGCACCCATTAGGCTACGCTTACCGATCCGACCTGCCAAAGGCTATTCCATCACCCTCGACAAGGATGAGGCCGCGACATCTGAGGTCATCATGCCAACGCATCCGATTTTAGATGCCATGTTCCATATCGCCATTACACCCTTGGGCGCGAAGCTACGGGTTCTTGGCATGGCAGAATTTATGGGACATGATCGCAGCATTGACCCGACGCGCCTCAACATGTTGCGCGGCTTTTTCGAGCGAACATTACCCGAAGTCAGCAAACAACTCGATTGGGCGAAAGCTAAAAACTGGTGCGGGCTAAGGCCGATGTCCTCGGATGGGCGGCCCTTTATTGGCCCCACTCCGGTTGAGGGCGTTTGGCTGAATTGCGGCCAAGGACATTTAGGCTGGACCATGGCCGTCGGCTCGGCGCGCATTCTCGCCGATCATATGACCAGCCGCGCGCCAGAGATTGACGCCTCCGCATTTGCCTATGGTCGCGCGCGTCAGCTATAACTCAATAGCAAGCCCGGAAAAACTAGTCAGCGTGCGGATTTTCGACCTTCGGCCAAAAATTATCGTCGCGGTTTTGATAAGGAATCCGTGTTAAATCCAGTTGCATGGCGCCTGGCGTCGCGACGTGGCGGATTTCTTCGCCGACCGGCACAAAACTGTTATAAAAATGATTGGTCGATTTCACGATAATTGTCCGCATCGCCGCCAAATCAATACCGATCTCGAGAAAGGGCTTGCGGCTAAAGACTTGCGTGCGGATTGTATTGACCAAAAGATTAACATTATTCGCGAGCTGCAACCAAACCGTTGTGCCGAGTGTCGTCTCGCTCTCTTCCGCATCACCCAAAGCGTGCTTCAAGCCCTCAGCAATGCGCATGACCTTGGCGCGAATATTCACGGGTAGGCCAGAAGACGGGCCATGCTTGCCACCCAAGCACAAATCCAATGTGGCGCCTTCGCCAGCGCTTTGGCAAATCCTTACGACCCCGGGATCCCAAAATAATCCCATGACAACATCAGAAAGACCGCGCTCCAAAACGCCTTGCAGCATGAAGGTGGCATCGGCTGGTGATCCACCGCCAGCATTGTCGGCCGTATCCGCCAGCACCAAGGGCAGCTTATTGGTGACGCGCGCATAATCGAGCGCCTCATCAACAGAGATAAAATTGGTGCGAAAATTTTCGCGCAAATCCCAGATTCGTTGGCCAAAATCATGCGCGATGCGGTCGGCGAGATCCGGATCATCATCGGTGATGGCGAGCATACGCGTGCCCATCTGCGCCATATCACCAAACGGAAAACCATGATTGAGCGAGAGGGATAAAACGCCGGGCTTTTGTTCCTCGGCTTTCATGTCGGCAACAAAACTCGCCATCGGCTCGAGCGGCGTCATATAGAGGCCCATCATCTTACAATCCCAATAGCGCATGACGGGCTTAATGTCGCCGCGCGCGGTCGCCGTCGCGAGGCTGTAAAGCTCGTCAGCACGGTCGTCAATATCGTCATGCGGATAATGCTTGAAGAAAATCAAGAGGTCAGCCGCGGCCATCATCTCATCGGTAAGGTGCCCATGCAGATCAAACTCCGCGCCGATCACTGCTTTCGGGCCGACGAGCGCGCGCGTACGCTCCAGAAGATCACCCTCGCAATCGTCATAACCCTCGGCCTGCATCGCCCCATGCATAGAATAAAGCACAATATCGACAGGGCCCGCCGCTTTCAGATCACCGAGGATCATATCGCGAAATTCCTCATAAACATGGCGGACAGTGCGCCCCGCCGGCTGGGCGAAGGTCGAGAGCGAACAGATAATCTCGTGGCCATCGCTTTGCGCGCGCTTATTCCAAACATGCAGCGGAGATCCAAACATCACGGGCGGGCGCGATAGCGCATCGTCTCGGAAAAAATATGTATCAATAAAATCCTGCCGGCCGGTCGGCAGCGGCGAAAACACATTGGTTTCAGTTCCGAACGAAGCAATAAAAATGCGCATAAATCCCCCCTCTGACGCTGCCAGCAGCGCAAGCAGAAGAAGGCCAAAGAATGCCGCGCAAGTCAATGACAAAACGCCACCGCAGCAGACGCGCCTTCGGCGCCGCGGGTGCGCTATTAGCTTCGCAAAAACTTACGTGCGGTCGGCGTGGATCTCGGTCAGCGAAGCTGGCATCGGCATCGCCGTCAGGATGCGCATTTCTTTTAATCGCCACTGGGCGCCTTGCTTGACCGCCTCAACCCGATAGCGCACATGCACATCGACCGTGTTGCCATCATGCGACTGCCCGAGACCGTTCACATAAACCCAGAATACGGCTTGCTCGGGCGCGTAGGACTCGATGCGGAAATTGCTGACATAATGCTGGTGATGCGTCATGTCTTTAAAGACACCGATATAAAATTGGGTAATTTCCTCTTTGCCTTGCATGCGCGCCAGGCCAATATCAGAAATATCCAAAATCGCATCATCCGTGAACAAATCGAGCAAAGCTTGCAAATCATCAAGCGCGTCCACACGAAAGCAATAGGCTGTTGCTAGATCCTCTAAGGCAAATCTCTCTTCGACTGGCACCGACATAAATTCCCCCCTTGTCGTCTTAAATTATGATCCTAAACCTAGCAGAGACCCGCCACTGCACCACTGGGATAAGGAATAGGAAAGTTGACTGGCAGGTGAAAACGCCGCCCCGGTATTAAACCTAGCCTTTAAGATAGGGGACTAGCCTTAAATGCAGTTCGGCAGGCTAACTTTGCGTGTTAAACCCTGTCTGTCGATGCTGGGGGAGGCATCTTTCTTTGTTATACTGATGCCTGGTGTGCATAGGCGCACATCTATAGCGCATGGTCTCCCGATGTGTCGTAAGGCGATGCTCGCATTGCCTTAAATACCCCAACAGCCGGCTCGATAGCGGACTGTTATAAGTATAGTGTTCAGGGAGTAAATGATGAAGATGGGGAAACTACCAACCATTGCGGCTGTGATCGCAATGGCTGCCGTTAGCAGCACAGCGCTGCGCGCGCAGGAAACCACCACCGCCGAGGAAAAAGCCAAAGGTGGTGTTGAAGAACTCGTGGTGACGGCTCGGAAACGGGCTGAGAGCCTGCAAGATGCGCCTTTGACGGTGCAGGCTGTATCGAAAGAGCGGATTGAAAAATTCGACGTGACCAGCCTCGAGCGGATCCAACAGATCACGCCGAACCTCTATGTTGGTCGTGTGTCCAACGGTTCGGGTGCGCAGATCTCTATGCGTGGTATTGGTGCCTCGAGTGCGACCAGTATCGGTATCGAGCAATCTGTAGCCACGGTGATCAATGGCGCCTATTACGGCCAAGGCCGCGTGCTGAACGAAGGTATGTTTGACTTGGGTCAAATCGAAATTCTGAAAGGCCCGCAATCTTTGTTCTTCGGTAAAAACGCAACGGCGGGTGTGTTGTCGATCACCTCAGCCAAGCCAACCGAAGAATGGGCCAATGAGATCAAAGCCAGCTATGAGTTTGAGACCGAACAAACACGCCTTGAAGGCATTTTGTCTGGTCCTTTGAGCGACACCGTCGGCGTTCGTCTCGCCGTGCGTGACAGCCAAATGGATGGCGGCTGGTATTCAAATGCCGCATCTCAAAAAACTTTCACCTATAATGATGCTGCGCTGACACCGTTTGCTGGCGTGACAGAAGTTGTCCCAGGTGACAATCGCGATGTGCCGCAGGAAGATGAAACGCTTGCGCGTTTGACCTTTGCGATTGAAGCAAGCGACGATTTGTCGATCACTTTGACAGGTCAAATCACGGA
>JAYODZ010000153.1:0-3579 GCA_038106515.1 Rhodobiaceae bacterium | reverse complement strand
GGTCATAGCTATAGGGACGATAACCGTAATTGGTGATCAGATACGTGCTTGGTGAGAAAGCCGTGCTATCCTGTTCAGCCGTTGCAAATAAGGACAATCGCGAGTCCTCTGACAAAGGAAAGCTCAGCGAGAGTGTTGCGCCCATTTGGTCGCGTGTCGTGTTTTCATCATCATATTCGATAGCCGTATTAAAAACGCGAAAACCCGCCGACACGTCGCGATCCATGAAATAAGGCTCGGTAAAGCCGATCACGAATTGCTGCACCTCCGAGCTCGCATTCATCGAGAATTGCAATTGCTGGCCGCGACCCAATAGGTTCCGTTCACCAATTGAGAATTGCGTTGAGAAGTTTTCTGTCGACGAGAAACCAACCCCGAGCGTTAGCTCGCCAGTGGCTTTTTCCTGCACATCGACATCAATAATGGTCTGATCGGGTTCGGTGCCAGGTTGCTCGACGATGTCAACATTGGAGAAAAAGTCCAGCCCCTTCACGCTGCGCTCCGAGCGCGATAACAGCACGCGGTTAAACCCGTCGCCCTCGCTCAAGCGCAATTCACGCCGGATCACCTCATCTTGGGTGCGCGTATTACCATTAATATTAATCCGCTCGACGTAAACACGTGGACCTTCTTCAATCAAATAGGTTACCGAAACCAGACGGTTTTCCGGATCGCGGCGAACGCGTGGACGAATATCAGCAAAAGCAAAGCCCTGCTCGCCCACAACCTTGGTTAGCTCGTCTACAGTTTTGTCAATTTTCCGTGAGTCGTAGCGCTCGCCCGCCTCGTGCTTTATCAGCTCACCCAAATCCATCGCTTGAATTTTCTCGAGACTGGTTTCGATCGCCGAGTCCGAAAAATCATAAAGCTGGCCCTCTTCCAAATTAAAGGTGATGAAAAAGGCGTCGCCCTCGCGGGTTAACTCTGCCGTCGAGCTAATGACACGGAAATCGGCGTAACCGCGTGCCAGATAGAACTGCCGCAAAAGCTCACGGTCATAGGCAATACGGTCGGGATCATAGTTATCATTCGATGACAGGAACTTCCACCACCGCGTTTCCGACGTCGCGATCTCTTCCATCAAGCGGCCATCATCAAAGGCCTGATTGCCGATGAAGTTAATAGCGCGGATGCCGGTCACCGGCCCTTCGGAAATCTCGAAAATCAAATCGACACGATTTTGCGGTAACTGCACAACTTTCGGCTCGATGCGCGCCGAAAAACGCCCCGCCCGCCGATATAATTCGAGAAACCGCTCGACGTCATCTTGCACTTTAGCCCGCGTGTACACCAAGCGCGGGCGTAGAGTGCTCTCTTTCGACAGGTTCTCGTCAGTGATCTTGCTATTGCCCTCAAAGGTCACGCGGTTGATAATCGGGTTTTCGATCACCGTAACAATCAAACCGCCATCCTCGCGCCGAATACTGACATCGGCGAATAAGCCTGAGGCAAACAAGGTTTTAACAGATTGGTCAACGAGTTGCGGATCCGCACGCATGCCCTCGCGGACAACAATATAGGCCAACACAGTTTCGGCCTCGACCCTCTGTGTTCCCTCGACCTTGATAAAAGCGATTGTCGGCAAATCGTTTTGCGCATTGGCCGACGCATTTTCTTGCGCCTGAGATGGCGCGGCCGCGAGAATGGTTACAATCAACAGCATCGCGGCCGTAAAAACCCCAGCAAAACTAATCAAACGCGTTTTAATCATGAACCCCTCTACAGCAACGGCGTAACCTAAACCGAACCTTTGCTTTCGTAAATTCCTAAAACCTAATTAATGTCATTCCACGTTAAATAGACAAACAATGTCAAAACCAAACCAAGTCCAATCCGCATACCGATTTCCTGTACCCGTTCGGGCACGGGGCGGCGGAATACTGCCTCATAAGCATAAAACAGCAAATGCCCGCCATCGAGCACCGGCACAGGAAATAAGTTCACCAAGCCGATACTGACCGACAAAACCGCGGTGAGATGGATCAAAGCAATCATGCCAAGCGTTGCCGTTTGGCCTGATATCTGAGCAATTTTAACGGGGCCGCCGAGCATATCCATGCTCTCACGACCCGAAATAATCCGCCCCAGTACGACAAATGTCTGCTCAACAATGAAATAGGTCTCGCCCACAGCCCGTGCTAACGCCTCGAATGGCCCATAGGTGACGCGCTCCGTGTATTCGGGATTTGCCATCGCACTGACACCCAAACGGCCAATGCTATACTCATTGCCGAAACGATCGGTTTGCAAAACGCGCTCAGGTATAACGGTCAAGGCCAAAGCCTGCTCGGCTCGCAAAACCTCAACCTCTAAAGGCTCCTCGGCACTGACCGAGATAATTCGTTGCACATCAGCGAAGCTCTCCATTGCATCGCCATTTATGGTCACAATTAAATCGCCGCTTTGCAAACCAGCCCGCTCGGCCGCGCTATTCGGCATAATTTGATCAATCATCGGGCGAATAATCTGCTGACCGAAAGACATATAGAGGGTCGCAAAAATAACAATAGCGAGAACGAAATTCGCAACTGGTCCTGCCGCGACGACAGCCGATCTTTGCCACAATGGCTTATAGAACAAGGTCTGCTGGCGGGTGGCGTCATCCATGCCTTTCAAAGCCGCACTGTCCGGCGTGCTCGCGGCATTTTCGTCACCTAAAAATTTGACGTAGCCACCGAGCGGCAACCAGCCGATTTGCCAGCGCGTACCCTTTTGATCAACCCGGCTGAAGAGCGCCTTGCCGAAACCGATTGAAAAGGTTTCAACCGCAACCCCGCATCGCCGCGCCACCCAAAAATGGCCCAGCTCATGAAAAAACACGACCACGGTAATCACGAATAAAAAGGGCAAGATCGTGCCCAAAAATTCATTCACAAATGTCATTCCGATTTCCAAAAATTACTCCCTATGGACGAAGCCTGAGAGACTCGGTCAAGATTGCCCTATATTAGGTTCTGAGGCGAAAAACGCCATTAAAAAACAAGGATATCAGGCCTTTTTTGCTAAAATGTCGCTGGTATGCGAGCGAAACTCGGAATCAAGCGCAATAATTTCCTCAAGCGTAGTGGGAGCCGCCGAAAACGCGGCCTTTCCAGCCCAATAATCGAGGCTGGCCTCTACCGTCTCGGCAATTTGTTGAAACCCAATCGCTTGCGCCAAAAATGCGGCTACGGCGACTTCGTTGGCGGCATTTAGGATTGTCGGTGCCATCTGGCCAGCCTGCATGGCCGCTTCAGCTAAAGCGAGACATCTGAATTTTTCCCTATCTGGTTGGAAAAATTCTAGCTTTCCAACTTCTGCAAAATCCAATTTCGGTATAGCGGGGGTTAGACGATCGGGCCATCCCATGCAAAAGGCGATCGGGCCGCGCATATCAGGTGGAGCTTGATGGCTCAAAACCGACCCATCCGTCAAACTCAACATAGCATGGACAACCGACTGCGGATGCACAATAACGTCGAGCTGCTGCGGCGCGATTGCAAATAAATGATGCGCCTCAATGAGCTCAAGCCCCTTGTTCATGAGCGTGGCGCTATCGACCGAAATTTTCTGCCCCATCGACCAAATCGGGTGCTGCAC
>JAYODZ010000015.1:20215-24260 GCA_038106515.1 Rhodobiaceae bacterium | reverse complement strand
CCGTCGCGGCAACCACGAAGTGATGATGCGGGGCACTTTTGCCAATATCCGGATCCGCAACCACATGGCGCCAGGCACAGAAGGCGGCGTGACGAAGCTGCAGCCGTCTGGACAAGAAATGTCAATTTACGACGCGGCCATGGAATATGCCAAACAAGATACTGCTTTGGTCGTCTTTGCTGGCAAAGAATATGGCACTGGCTCGAGCCGCGACTGGGCGGCAAAAGGCACGCGCTTGCTCGGCGTACGGGCCGTGGTTGCGCAGAGCTTTGAGCGTATTCACCGCTCCAATCTGGTTGGCATGGGTATTTTGCCCTTGCAATTTACCGGCGATGAGAGCTGGGAAAGCTTGAAGCTCGACGGCACCGAGACGGTAACCATCGATGGCGTGGCTGGTAAAATTAAACCACGTCAGAGCGTTTCAGCAACCATCACGCGCGCCAATGGTCAAAGCCAGAAGGTTAAACTTTTGAGCCGGATCGATACGCAAGACGAAGTCGATTACTTCCTCAATGGTGGTATCTTGCAATATGTTCTGCGGCAGCTGGCTAGCTAAGCAGAGCTGCTGATAAAAGACTTGAGCGCCGCCCTCCGGGGCGGCGTTTTAGTTTTTAAGATCTTCTGTCGCGCCGAGGGAAGGCAGCAGGGCGGCCGCCGCCGCGCCATCAAATTTATAAGCCCAAGTATCGTCAGTACTAAATTTCGCCCATAAATGACTACCCGTTGAGACGACAGCGATACGCGTGGTGTCGCCATTTTGCAGCTGTAGCGTCACAACCTGACCAGCCGTAAAATCAATCAAGGCTGCGGCTGTTACATCCAGCGGGCGCAGGGCTGCCATGGCCGTCAGTATCGTTTGTGCCGTCGGCGCTTCAACTGGTAGCGAAACCGCCGCGGCGGGGCCTGCCACGCGCGCAACCTGCTTCAAATCGGGTAAAGGCAAGGTTGGGTCGATCCACACCGCTACATCTTTATTGCGCGGCAAGCGGCCGCGCGCCAACCAGCTCTGATCCTGACCGATTTCGCGAATATAGAAATTGCTTTGCGGCAAACCAATTTGCTGGATTGCCTGCTTTTGCTCGACCTCGCTCGCTTCCGGCTTACCCAATAAGACCCCGGCAATGTCGGTACCGCTTTGATCCAACAACCGAAAGCGGATCGCAGCACCTAGTTTTTCGGGCTCTGTCAGGCCAAGGCGAATATGCCATTTTGCCAAAGCCGTGCGCGGTGCCAATTTTTCAATCGCGGCAAGGTTCAACAACAGTTCATTAACCAATTCTTGATTGGCGCGGTAATTTTGCCGCGACGGCAGAACCCATTGTCCGTTTTGCCGCTCGATCGTCACAATCTGCGTGCCCGACATGCCAAGGCCGAAGGTCAACTGAATGGTCGCAACCTGATCGAGCTGGCTCGCCAAATTCGGCAATAAAACACCTAAGGCGCGGCGCTCATGCACAGGCTTTTCCTGATAAATCGCATAGGCCAGAAAGCCGAGGCTAGCAAGCGTCAGAACGAGCAAAATATTCAGGAGGCGGCGCGTCATGACGGATCCACCATTCTAAAACCACCTGCTTTTTGAGTCGCGGCGCGACGCCTGCGGCGGCGCAGCATTAACACAATGCTGACCATAACAACCAGCGTCGGTACCAGCGCGATATTGATCCAACGCAGAACCAAACCAAGCTGCTCGATATCGCGGCGCAAATTGGCTTCGACTTTCCGCAAGGCTTTGCGCGCATCCTGCAATTCTTGCCGATAGCGGCGTGTCACGTCTTGCGCCTCTTTGCCCAAGCTGCCGCTCTTTTCCAAGCGATCAAGTTCAGCCTGCGCGGCGGCAATGCGCGCCTGCAAATTATTCTCTTCCGTGAGATACTGCTCCTCTGCGGCGCGACGTAAATCAGCCACGCGCGTAAAGATCGGGTCTTGCCGTTCGCGGCCCCGCAGGCTGATCAAGGCATCAGAGCCCATCATATTCTCAACCGCGTTGAGCAGAAATTTAGCATTATCAGCCATTGGCACGGCAAAACGCTGGCCGAGATAATTTTGTTCCGTCGTCCAGAACCGATCGTCAAAAAAATCACTATCGGCGAACAGGATGATATTGGCATCGCTCGTCGACGCAGCATGCGCTGGCCCCTCATAGGGTGTTGTCGGCGGGCCATCGGGAAAAGCCGAGTTGACAACGCCGCTGACCCGCGCCGCCAGCGCATGATTTTGTCCATCAGCGATAAAATCACGCAATAGCTGATCGGGATCAGGCCCCGCCACAACCGGTGCACGCGGCAAAAGCATGGCATCTCTCGAGGTGGTCACGAGCGGTGTGAAAAGTGTCGTTGCATCAGCGCGCGGCAGCAAAATGCCAGGCGACCCAATATTCAGCAAATCGATGTTACTCAAGATAACATCCGACCGGTTGAAGGCGTCCGGCCCTAAGCCCATCCACAATACATAATCAACCAAGCGGCGACGGGCATCCCGCCCGGTCTCAACGCGTTGCGCATAGTGGCGATCGGCGGCGATCCGATCGGCTGGCATATCGACACCCCACTGCGCCATTAAGCGTGGCAGATTGGATTGTTCGGTCGCCCCTTGAAGGGGCGCGCCATTCGGCCCTGCCGTCAGGCTGACCTCAGAATAGGGGTCGATAAAAACAATCAAGCGGCCGCCATGCATGACAAACTGGTCAACCGCATAGGCCTGATCATCGGTCAGCGGGCGCGGATGGGCTAGCAACAAGACATCAACTTTACTGGGGATCTTGCTCAAATTCGGCTCGAGGAACTCGACCTTGAAACGATCGATCAGCTCACTATAAATCAAGAAGGGTTGTGACTGGCCGCGTAAGGCCAGCATCAAACCACCGGTGCCGGTATCGAGCGGTAGATTCGACATAACGCCCAAGACGGGACGCTCGGGCGTGTTCAAATTATCAATCAAACGCACCAAATCATATTCGAGATAATCCGCCCGCTCTTGCGGAAAAATCGGAATGACTTGCGTATCGTCGACCCTATTGGTTCCGACCAGCCCCAAATAAATCAGCTCGCCCGTGCCGGTCGGTCGCCCGACCAAGCCCCGCATCACGGCGACATCTTCCTCTTCTGAATACGGAGCTGGATCGATAATCGTCAGCGATAATTTACCCGCCGAGGCCGCCACCAACTCGTCCAACATATCGCGCACCCGCTGGCCATATTGCCGGAACGCCGGATAGTCTTGGCTCATGCCTTGCGAATAATAAAAGGTCAGTGAAATCGGCTCGTCGATCGCGCCCAGGATTTCGCGACTGCCCGCGCTCAAGGTAAACAGCGCGTTTTGAGTCAGATCCAAACGCTGCTGGCGAAACACTAAATTGCTCGCCATATTCGAGCTGAGAAAAATGATACTCAGCAGGCCTATGATCAAGGACAATTGGGTTTTCTTGCGTCCCTGCATCACACCCCCTCCGCCTTTTTTTCCTCGACGATCATCACCGTTGTGAACAGGGCCATGACAATCAAACTGGTGAAGAAAATAACGCCGCGCAAATCGATAACCCCAGCGGTAATGGTTTTGAAATGCACCAAAAAGCTGAAAGAGGCGATGCTATCGACCAACACATCGGGCAAGATAAAACGAAAAGCGTCGAGCACCATTGGCAGGCCGGTTACGGTAAAAGCGAAACACACCAGCAAAGTCAAAATAAAAGCGATTATTTGATTGCGCGTGACAGCCGACATAGCGCTCCCCAGCGCCAGATAACCGCCGGCCATAAAAAAACTACCAATATAACCGGCAAGGATGACGCCATTATCGGGGGAGCCGAGATAATTAACGCTGAGCCAAAGCGGAAAGGTCAAACTCAGAGCCAAGCCCGCGACCGCCCAAGCGGCGAGAAACTTTCCAAGGACGATAAGAGCGAGCGGGATCGGCAAGGTCAGCAAAAGCTCGATCGAGCCGCTACGGCGCTCTTCCGCCCAAAGACGCATCGACAAAGCGGGCAGGAAAAAAAGATAGATCCAAGGATGAAACATGAAAAAAGCCTGTAAATTGGCTTGCTCGGTTT
>JAYODZ010000015.1:9078-20205 GCA_038106515.1 Rhodobiaceae bacterium | reverse complement strand
CCACCCACCGATCGAAAATGTGGTGAGCCCCGTCGCCAGGAGGAAAACCATAATAAAGACGGTCGCCAAGGGACCAGAGAAATAGCTCATAAATTCGCGGCGAACGATGGAAGAGAACTGCGTCATTTTACCCTCCCCGTCAGTCGACGAAACACATCATCTAAGCGGCCCTGTTCAAGGGCTATGGTTTTGAACCCATATGCGGTCTGATCTTGGAGTTTTTGCAACAAAGCGTCCGATCCACCCTGCTGCGGGAATAGGGTCAGGCTAGTTTCCGACCCGCGCACAATTTCTTCATGCGCCGCAACCTCCGCCCATGACGACAAGGCCGCCACGAGCGTCTTGGCCTCAGAG
Organism: Rhodobiaceae bacterium; assembly: GCA_038106515.1. Classification (GTDB taxonomy): domain Bacteria; phylum Pseudomonadota; class Alphaproteobacteria; order RS24; family RS24; genus JAYODZ01. Next base: position 19,851 of record JAYODZ010000015.1, on the reverse strand, counting down.
GCCTCGAGCGTCACGCTGACGGCACCACTATAGCGCGAGCGCGCAGCCAACTCAGACGGACGACCACTCGCCACCTCGCGGCCATGATCAATAATCAAGACACGACTACAGACGGCATCCACTTCTTCCAAAATATGGGTCGAAATAATGATCGCTTTTTCATCCGCCATATCGGCAATGGCGCGACGTACATGGTGCTTCTGGTTCGGATCGAGACCGTCTGTGGGTTCATCCATGATCAGCACCGGCGGATCGTGCAAAATCGCCTGCGCCAAACCGACCCGCCGCCGATAGCCTTTCGATAGGGTGTCAATCGGCTGATCCAGCACGGCTTGTAATTCGGTGATCTCGATGGCGCGCCCCAACGCATGCATCCGCTCAGATCCGGTTAACAGACGAATATCGGCAATGAAATCCAAAAACCCACGCGGTGTCATCTCGGCCCAGGCTGGGGCACCCTCGGGCAAATAGCCAATCAAGCTTTGTGCCGCGCGTGGGCGCAGATTGACATCGACATCGCCAATTGAAATGGCGCCGGCATCGGGCCGCAAAAATCCCGTGATCATTTTCATGGTGGTGGATTTGCCGGCCCCATTAGGTCCCAAAAAGCCAAGCACCTCGCCGCGCCCAACGGTAAATTCCAGGTCGTCAACCGCCAGAAAGCTGCCAAATGTTTTGCGAAGATGTGAAACCCGTATCATGAGGCGCAGATTAATCAGCCAGACAAAAGACGCAAGGCCAAAAGCTGGCGTGAAAGCGATGAAATTAAGGAGCTTCAGAGCGGAAACGTAAAAGCCCGATGCAGATAGGGGAGGAGGTGCGTGGTTTCTGCATCGGGCCAAACGCTATACTGACTGCGTTACACTTCCTATATGGGGAGGGCAATGCGTCAATGGAAGGGCGGAAATAAGGCATTTTTGTGATTTTTTATCGCTGCGACGGCTTGTCATAGGCCGGTAATCGCGTCAGCATGAGCTATGAGCAGGTCATCGCGTATCATTATCGCCAATGCTTATGAGGCGGAAAGAGCCGCGCATGAGACGCGAGCGCAGCAAATTATGTGGACACGCCAAGAACTTAGCGAAATTATGCGCGCCTATGGCCGCGCCGTCACCGACGGGCTGTGGCGCGATTATGGCATATCAACAACCCAAGACCGTGCAATCTTTGCCGTTTTTCGTAAATCACAAGAAGCACCGCTATATCGGTTGGAAAAAATTCCGTCCCTCAGGCAAAAACAGGGACAATATCAATTGATCGCTTTTTCGGGCCAAATCTTAAAGCGCGGCCATGATTTGGCAGCCGTCCTCAAAGGGCTAGAGAGCCGCAAATTGAAGCGGATAAAATAAACCCCGGCTCCAGGGCCGGGGTTTACAAGATCTTTTTGAAATATCAGCTATTCGCGATTGCCCAAAAACTGAAGCAAGAAGACGAACATGTTGATGAAATCCAAATACAGCTGCAAAGCGCCAAAAATTGCTTTTTTATCGGCGACTTCGCTGCCATCTCCAGCATAATAGAGACGCTTAATATTTTGCGTATCATAGGCGGTGAGGCCGGCAAAAATCAGCACCCCAAGCACCGATATCGTGTAATGCAACGCCGTGCTGGCCATGAACATGTTGACGATCGAAGCCAAAATCAGACCAAATACGCCCATGATCAGGAATGACCCCATGCCCGACAATTCGCGTTTTGTGGTGTAGCCATAAATGCTCAGCGCGCCAAACGAGGCCGCGGTGATTAAAAAAGTTCGCACAACACTGACTTGAGTATAAGCGAGCAGCACATAAGATAACGAAAATCCAACTAAACCGGCATAGAGCCAGAACGTTGCTTGTGCCGAGCTAGCCGACATTTTGTGCAAGCGCACACTAAATACCAGAACGACCACGAGCGGTGCAAAGACAACGGCCCAAATCAGGGGCGTTTGCGCCAATGATTGATAGATCCCCGACGCGGCACCAAAATAGGCCGCCAAAGCCGTAATCAGAAGCCCACCCGACATATAGCCGTAGACTTTGTTCATGTGGGCGCGTAGGCCCGCATCAATTGAGCGGCTCCGCGCCTCGCCAGCAACATGTTGCGATGAAGAGCCAGAAGACCAATTATCAGACATATAAGCACTCCTTTCTGTGTCGAATGCTCTTTAAATATTGCCATTCCTGCAATCAATTACAAGGATAATCGGCAAATTATTCGCTCCGTAACAGTTGTACAGGCGAGCGGTAGAGCTGAAACCAGATAACAACGCCGCTGAGCAGCAAAGTGAGCAAAAAAGCGCCCATCAGGCTGATAAAAATATGCCACGGGAGCACGGCAAAACTGGCGCGCATGGTGAAGGTTAAAATCGCCCAACTCGCCAGCGTCGACAAGCCACCGGCGATGACGGCCGCAAGCGCGCTTAAAATCGCATATTCTGTCACAAAGACGCGCAAGATCGTCGTCCGCCGCGCCCCTAAGGCCACCAAAATGGCCGCATCTTTTAACCGTCCTTGACGGCTACTCGCCAGCGCGCCGGCTAGCACAAATATCGATGCCAAAATTGTCACCACGCTTAAAAGCCATATCGCATTGGCAAATTGCGCCAAAAGCTGAGCCACCGTTTCGATCGCGTCTTTGACACGAACCAAGGTGATGTTGGAAAATTTGGCGACCAGCGTGCGGGAAAACTCTTGCTCCGCTTCTGGTGCCAATGAGATCGACGCTAACATAGTGTGCGGTGCAGCCTGTAGCGGCATGGGCGAAAAAATCAGCGCAAATGCAATTTGCCCAGAGCCATAGTCGACCTGCCGGAAACTGGTAATTTCCGCCTCCAAAGCGCGGCCAAGAACATTGACCTCAATCCGATCGCCAAGCTCGAGGTCGAGACCCGCGGCAATGCGCTGATCCATCGAAACCAAAGGTGGGCCGCTATAATCGGCTGACCACCAGGATCCAGACGTTATTTCCTCATTGGCCGGCGGCAATGCGGCATAGGTCAGCCCGCGATCGCCGCGCAGGAACCACGCAATATCAGGACGCGGCTCGATATTTTCGACGGCCTTGCCGTTCAGGGCCAGCACCGACCCGCGCAGCATCGGCACCATGTGATAATCTCGGAAATCGCGCTGCGACGTCACATAGGCGACGAAATCCTCGCGTTGCGACGGCTGAATATCAATTGCGAAAAAAGATGGTGCGCGGTCAGGAAAGTCGCGCCGGAGCTGGGTCGCGAAATTGCCCTCGATTTGTGCCAGGGTCGCAATCAAAGTCACCGCCAGCCCGACCGAGAGCATGACCGATTGCACCACCGCACCTGGTCGTGTCATGTTGCGCCATGCCAACCGCCAGCCAAAACCACCACCTCGCCCCATGTGTTGCGCCAAAAGCCCAATGGCCGATGCGGTTAAGCGCAATAGACCATAACTCACGGTCAGGGCGATCATAAAATACAGTGTGATATCGGCACGTTCCGAAATCGCAAAGGACAAAGCAATAATGATCAAAAGACAGCTCAAAATCGCCACACGATAGGACGCTGCTAAAGGCGGCTGTCTCTCCTCGACGGCGCCACGAAACAAAGCAGCGGGGCTGAGCTGCGCCGCGAGACCGAGCGGCCCAAGTGTAAAACCGACGGCCGTTGCTAAACCAAATATCGCGGCCGCGCCGAAGCTCGGCAGGTGCGGCTGAATGGTGAGGGGAATATCAAGCGCCGCCTGAACATAGGGCTGTGCAGTTGGCAAGGCCAAAATCGCAAACCCCAAGCCAGCGACAATCGCAATAGCCGCCAGGAGTAAAATTTGATTGAGATAAATCCGCCCGACGACGGCTTGCCGTGCCCCCAGCGCTTTATATATTGCCAAGGTTTTCCGCTTTTGCGAAAGGTAAGCGGCAATAGCATTGCCAACCCCAATGCCGCCAATTGCCAGCGCCGTCAGTCCAACCAGCGTCAAAAACAGGCCGACGCGTTCAACCGTTCGCCGCACGGCTGGAGAGGCGTCGCGACGATCGCGCAAGCGCCAACCTGCCAGCGGAAAAGTGTCATCGAGCGCGGCGCGTAACTGATCTAACTGCGCCGCATCACCCTCGGAAAGCTGCAGGCGATAGTGATGGCTAATCACAGCACCAGGTTGATTGAGGCCACTGGCCATCAAGGTCGCATGCGACACCATCAGCCGCGGGCCAAGCGCAAAGCCGCCCGCCAAGCGGTCGGGTTCGCGCACGATCAAAGCCGTCAGCTTCACTTTAATATCACCGAGCTTGACCTCGTCCCCAAGCGCCACGCCGAGCTGATCGAGCAAACGCGGCTCGATAAAAGCGGCATAGCGCGGCTCAAATAGGAGCGCCGTGCTGGCGGCGGCCTGCAGCTGCAAACTACCCGCCAAGGGGTAGGCTTCGTCTATCGCCTTGGCTTCGACCAGTAGGCTCTGCTCGGTTTCGAGATTTTGCACCATGACCCGCATGGTTGCGACATGCGATAGCGCGCCCTGCGCCGCGAGAAAAGACCGCTCATCGGGCCCAAGCTCGCGGTGCACCAGCCGCACATCGATATCGCCGCCGAGTATTTCTTGACCGCGTTGCGCAAGGCCTGCGACCAATGATCCGGAGAGATTACCAGTACTCGCAATCGTCGCGACGCCCAGAAACAAGCAAGCGAGAAAAATATAAAAACCGCGAAAACCCGCGCGCAGCTCGCGTAAGGCGAGGCGAAAACTTACTGGCAGATAGGTTAGCCCCGAACTCATTTTTGTTCCGCTATCAACCCGTCATGCATGTGCAAGACCCGTTGACATCGCGCCGCAAGCGCCTCGTCATGGGTAATCAGAAACAAGGTGGTGCCGTGTTTTTGCGTCAAGGAAAACAACAAATCGATGACAAGTTGTCCCGTCGCTTGATCGAGATTTCCCGTCGGCTCATCGGCCAGCAGCAAGGCGGGCTGGCCGACCAATGCGCGGGCCAAGGCAACGCGCTGTTGCTCCCCCCCTGAAAGTTGTGCTGGATAGTGATCGCTCCGCGCCGCCAAGCCAACGTCGTGCAAGAAACTCTCCGCCTTGGAAAACGCCTCAGGGTCTTCAGCCAGCTCAAGTGGCAGCGCGATATTCTCTAGCGCTGTCATGGAGGGCACAAGATGAAAGGACTGGAAGACGATGCCCAGATGATCGCGGCGGAAATCGGCCATATCATCGGCAGTCATGGCATGCAATTTTTGTCCCGCGACCTCGACGCGCCCGGCGCTGGCCTGCTCCATGCCAGCAAGGATCATCATTAAAGTCGATTTCCCCGCCCCCGATGGCCCTACCAAACCAACCTGCTCGGCGGCATTGATTGTTAAATCAATACCCCGCAAGATATGCACGGGGCCAGCACGGCTGGCTAATTTTACATGTACATCCGACAAGCTCACTATCGGATCAGGTTTTGTGGTAGATTTACGCAAAGGGGCGCCCTTTTGGTTTTAAGTTGTGCGCTCTATTGCTAGACCGCGCGACAAGCCGCTAGGGCTGATGTCTTGTTATTTAGGTATTATACGGGTTGTTTCAATGAATCTGTCGAAAATATCATGTTTGAAAAAAGCCACTCCTTGGCCGGGCACGTTCCGTGTCGTCCTTTCGGCCCTGTTCGGGGTATGGCTCTTGCTGGTGCCACCGGCCTTGGCGCGGAGCATTAACCTCGTCGCCCTCGGCGATAGTCTAACAGCCGGCTATGGCTTGGCTCAAAGCGACGGCTTCGTACCGCGGCTGACGGCCAAGTTAAAAGCGCAAGGTCTCGACATCGATATTGCAAATGCCGGTGTATCGGGTGATACCACCGCCGGTGCTTTAAGCCGACTGGAATGGTCGGTGCCGCCGGAAGCCGATGGCGTTATCGTCGCACTTGGCGGCAATGACGCTTTGCGTGCCATCGACCCCCAAATAACCGCCCAGAACCTCAAAACATTAATCGAGAAAATTCAGGCGCGCGGGCAAGCCGTATTTTTCATTGGCATGCGCGCACCGCCCAACCTTGGCGATAACTATACGCGCGCTTTTGACGCTATCTATCCCGCGCTGGCGAAGAGATATGGGCTTGCCTATTACCCGTTTTTTCTGGAAGGTGTTGCCGGAGAAGTTGATTTGAACCTATCAGACGGCATTCACCCGAATGCCAACGGCGTTGATATCATTACTGATCGCTTATCGCCCTCCATGGTAGATTTTGTAAAGCAGTTGACGCGCTAAGCGCTGATCAGGAGGAGGATGAGCGTGGACTACCGTAAACTTGGACACAGCGATATTAAGGTCAGTGCGATTTGCCTTGGCACCATGACCTGGGGTAAGCAAAACACCGAGGCGGAAGGCCATGCGCAAATGGATTATGCCGTTGATCAAGGCATAAATTTTTTCGACACGGCTGAGCTATATCCCATCCCCCCAGAAGCCGATACGCAAGGCGGAACCGAGACCATTATCGGCACTTGGTTTAAAAAACGCGGCAAGCGCGACGACATTATCCTTGCGACTAAAGTGGCTGGGCGCTCCCCCATGCCGTGGTTCCGCGATGATGGATCAACGACCGAGCTCAACCGCGCACAAATGTTGGAAGCGGTCAATAAAAGCCTGAAGCGCTTACAAACCGATTACATTGATCTTTATCAGCTTCACTGGCCCGATCGCCCTGTACAACTTTTCGGCGGTCTCAATTATCGCCATATGAGCGATGAATATAATCGCATTGAAGATATTCTCGGCGTTCTGTCAGAAATCCAGAAAGCCGGGAAGATTCGCCACTTCGGCGTGTCGAACGAGACCGCATGGGGCATTATGAAATTTTTGCATTACGCCGAGACCGACAAAACGCTGCCTCGTGTGGTCTCGGTTCAAAATGCCTACAACCTCCTAAACCGCGTTTTTGAGGTCGAGAGCTCGGAGATTTTTTACCGCGAAGGTGTGGGGCTATTGGCTTACTCGCCGCTTGCTCAAGGTTTCTTGAGCGGTAAATACCAAAAAGGCGCTCTGCCCAAAGGCTCGCGCAAAGCCCTATTTGATCGCCTACAACGCTATGAAACGCCCGGCGCCGAGGAAGCTATTGATAACTATCTCGCCCTGGCCAAAAAATATAATCTCGACCCCTCGCAGATGGCGGTGCAGTTCGTAACGCGGCAAGCTTTCGTCACGTCCAATATTATTGGCGCCACCACGATGGAGCAGCTGCAGCTGGCAATCGGTAGTTACGGCATTGAGTTTCCTGAAGAACTCTGCAAAGAAATTGATGCCCTACATTTGCGGGCCTCGAATTTGTGCCCGTGATCGCAACAGAGGGAGCAAGACCATGCGCGAGAAATTATCCCCAAGCCAACTGAGAGCGGCATTGGCTAAATGTTCTGGCTGGCGCGCGCAGGGTAAAACCTGCATCACCAAGCGCTTTGTCTTCGCCGATTTTAACGCCGCCTTTGCGTGGATGACGCGGGTCGCTATGTTGGCCGAAAAAATGGATCATCATCCTGAATGGTCGAATGTTTATAAAACCGTCAATGTCACTTTAACGACACATGATGCGGGAGGCGTTAGCGCTCTCGATATCAAAATGGCGCGCTTTATGAACCAGACAGCAGGGCGCGCCGGCCGCAGTTAAATCGGCAAAAAAATACCCCTCCGAAGAGGGGTATTTAAAAGCCAGGGATACGCTCTTAGCGAGGTGCCATCCGAATGGCGCCGTCAAGACGAACATCTTCACCGTTGAAATAATTCACCTCGCACATGGTGCAGGCAAGTTTGGCGTATTCTTGCGGCAGACCGAGGCGTGGCGGATATGGAACCATCGCCCCCAAAGCTTGCCGCACATTTTCAGGCGCGCCCGCAAGCAGCGGCGTGTCGAAAATGCCTGGCAAAATGGTGTTGACGCGGATCCCTTCGCGTGACAAGTCGCGCGCGATCGGCAAGGTCATGCCAACAACCCCGGCTTTCGACGCCGAATAGGCAGCCTGACCGATTTGACCGTCTTCGGCAGCAACAGAAGCCGTATTAACGATCGCACCGCGGTCGCCACAGGCGAGCGGATCTAAGGTCATCATGCCAGCGGCTGACTTAGCGATACAGCGGAAGGTGCCAACGAGGTTGATTTGAATGATCAAATTAAATTTATCGAGCGGGAAATGGTCGACATTGCCGGTTTCCTTGTCACGCGATGCCGTTTTGATGGCGTTGCCCGTGCCAGCGCAATTCACCAAAATGCGCTCTTGCCCTAAAGCGGCGCGAATTTTAGCAAAACCTGCATCGACATCTTCATCAGAGGTCACATTGACTTTCGCAAAAGCGCCGCCAACTTCCTTGGCAACGGCTTCACCTTTTTCTTCATTCAGGTCAAAAATACCGCATTTCACGCCTTTTTCAGCGAGCATGCGGACGGTTGCTTCTCCTAGACCGGAAGCGCCGCCAGTGACGATGGCGGTAATGTTTGAATCCAGTTTCATCGCAGTCTCCTTCTCTCAGTGCGGAGACTTTATCACTTTCCCTTGCATTGAAAAGCCCCAATTGACTGCGTCATCTTATCCAAGAAATTACGATAGTGGTGGCGTATTGCGGCCTAACTTCGCCTCGCGCCGAACGATATAAATTGACGACGCGGCAATGATAAAAGCACCCAACCAAGACACGAGGTCAGGGAATTGATTAAAAAAGATCAGCCCCGCGATCGCCGCGAGAATAAGCCGCGTATAGTCTAAAGGCGCGATGGCGCTGGCTTCGCCAATCGCATAGGCGCGGATAAAGCAATTATGCGCCGCCGCCGCTAAGCTCCCCATGCAAAGGAGTAATAAAAACTCATATGCCGTCGGTTGTACCCAAACAAAATAAGCTGGCACCGCCGATACAATCGTGCCAACAATGCCAGTATAGAACATCAAGGTCACGGGCTTGTCATAGCGCGACGCCAGACGCACCAAAACAGTGGCAAAGCCGACGAAAAAAGCATGCCCGAGGGCCGCCGCTGATCCGACCGAGACGCTGAAGGCATCACCGCCTGGGCGGAGCATAATCAAAACGCCAACAAAGCCGATCAATACAGCCATCCATCGCCGTAGGCCAATTGTTTCTGACAAAATCAACGCCGCCAGCGGCACAACAAACAGTGTGCGAGCAAAGCTTATGGCTTGCGCGTCGGCGAGCGGCAAATGCACGATGGCGTAAAACCCCAATATGGTTGCCAAGGTCCCCATAATACCGCGGCCAATTTGCAGGAACGGCACGCTGGTGCGCACGCCTCCAGCGGCGCGACCTGCGCGAATGAGAAACGGCGAAATTACGAGCAGTGAAATTGCCAGCCGGAAAAAAGCTATTTGAAACGGACTTAGTCGATCACCCAGCGTCTTAACGAGAACCATGGAGGCGGTGAACAGGGTCGCAGAAGCGAGCAACCATAGCGCCGCCTTAAAATTATCGCCGCTCGCTGGCTGCGCGCCGACCCCCGCCGTCTGCATGTGATTTTACTTTCCTGTTGTCAGAATAACTTTACCAGTCACCCGACGTTGCGCCATGTCGTTCAATGCATCAGCCGCCTGCTCGAGCGGATAGCGCGCCGAGATGTGCGGGCTGACTTTACCAGCTTTATACATCTCCATAATCTCGCGTAAATTTTTCTGGTTGCTTGCTGGGTCACGCAACGTAAAAGCGCCCCAAAATACGCCAACGATTTGACAACTTTTGAGCAGTGCGAGATTGAGAGGAATCGCAGGTATATCGCCAGCGGCAAAACCGATGACGAGATAACGTCCCTCCCAAGCTATTGCCCGCAAGGCCGGTTCGGCGTAGCTGGCACCAACGGGGTCGTAAATCACATCGACGCCATCTTGGCCCGCCAGTTCTTTGATTTGGTCGGAGAAGGCGCGTTGTTGGTCGCGATCGAGCGTACCCGAGGGATATAGCAGGGTCTCATCGGCACCATGTTGGCGACAAATGTCGAGTTTTTCCTGCGTCGATGCCGCGGCGATGACCTTGGCGCCCATCGCTTTACCAAGCTCAACAGCAGCCAAACCAACGCCGCCAGCCGCACCCATGACGAGCAAAGTCTCGCCAGCCTTCAAATGCGCCCGATCCTTCAGCGCATAATGTGACGTGCCATAAGTCAAGACGATCGCCGACGCGGTCTCGAGATCCATCTCGTCGGGTACGGGAATACAACTGCGCTCCGGCAGGGCCAGTTCTTCGACATAGCCGCCATGGCCACACGAGCCAATCACCCGGTCGCCGACTTTCAAATTTTGCACACCCTCGCCAACAGCACGGACAATGCCCGCAACCTCACCGCCCGGTGAAAATGGCAGTGGGGGTTTAACTTGATACTTATTCTGAATGATTAAAACATCGGGGAAATTCACGGCGGCGGCGTGAACATCGATCACCACTTGGCCTTTGCCAGCCTCTGGCGAAGGCACATCCTCAATCACTAGCTTTTCTGGCGGTCCAAATTCTTTGCACAAGACAGCGCGCATGCTTCCCTCCTATTTGCTATAACTGCGTTACTATCCTAGCTTATCGCTAGATGTACAAGAGGCGTTTTGCCTCGCTGGGGGTCGGGGTATGAGAGGGTATTTTGGGATTGGCATTGAAGGCGCCAGCAAGCCCATGAATATGGGTAATTTGGTGCGCTCGGCGCACGCTTTTGGCGCCAGCTTTGTGTTTACGGTGGCGGCGCATTATCGCGTGCGCGAGCAAAAATCCGATACCTCGAAAACCCAAAGCTCGGTCCCTTGGTATGATTGGCAAGACTGCGACGCGATTTTGTTACCCAAAGGCTGTCAAATGGTCGGCATTGAGC
>JAYODZ010000015.1:0-9068 GCA_038106515.1 Rhodobiaceae bacterium | reverse complement strand
CGATTGACTTGCCCAGCTTCAAGCACCCCCGGCAAGCCGCCTATATTTTAGGACCCGAGCGCGGCAACCTGTCGCCAGAAATGCTATCGCGGTGCCACCATGTGATCCGCATTCCGACAAAGTTTTGTGTAAACGTACAAATCGCAGGGGCAATCGTGATGTATGATCGATTGATCAGCAAAACTCCTTTTGCCGACCGGCCAGTAATGCCGGGCGGGCCCAAACAATCGCAAAGCAAACGCTTAAGAGGGCACCCCTAGTCACCGAACGGCGTGTGCAAAGCCTCGCGTAAGCGGCCAAAAGCCAAGCGCAAGCGCGATTTGACGGTACCAAGCGGCAGCGATAGTTTTTCAGCGATTTGGCTGTGCGACCAGTCATTGAAAAAGGCCATGTGAACGAGTTCGGCCTGCTCATCGGGTAATTGTTGCATCGCGGCGCGGACATGAATTTCGCGTTCCGTTGCCTCGATCTCGGCATCGGGTTGTGCCGGATCCTCGCCAACGAGCGCGGGGTCTTGCATATCGACCTCGGTGAAAACATGGCGCCGCAAAACATCAATCCGGCGGTTACGGGCAATGGTAAAAATCCAAGTCGCTGGCGTCGCACGCTTGCAATTATAAAGATGCGCTTTGCGCCAAACCGTCAGCATCACATCTTGGACAATTTCTTCGGCCTGCGTTTCTGCGCTGCCAAGGCGCACCAAAAAGCCTTTCAGCCGCGGTGCAAAATAGCGAAACAAAGCGGCAAAAGCCACCTTACTTCGCTCTTTGGCGATCTGATCAATTAGAGCCGCTAGATGCTTTGTTGCTTCGCTATTGGCAACTTTATCGCTACGCGCGGGTCCAGACAGCTGACCAATGTCAGACATGAACCTACAATCCCTCAATATACGCACTATAAAAATAGGCGGGCTGCTTCCCCAAGCGCCAATTCTCAGTAAACGCTAAGTGCAAGTGATTTGCAAGAACAATAGGTATCTGGCATTTTCTGCGATCGCAGGTTATGGTGCGCCCATGATCGCACATAATCGAAAAAGCGCAGAAACTTCAGTCGCATGCTGGTTGCGAACGGCACGCCGTTGCAGCTTTGGCATGGGGATAATTTTTGCGTTATTTTTGTCAGCCGGGCAGGCGGCGGAGATGAAGCGGCTTGGTAAATTCCAATATTGGGAAGCCTATACCGAAGGCGCCGAAGAGACCCTGCAATGCTTCATCATCTCAACGCCGCAGCGCAAGCAGCCGCGCAACGCCAAGCGGGGCGAAATATTTTTCACCATCACCCACCGCCCGTCTGCCGGTAGTTTCAATGAGCCGGCGATACGGGTCGGCTATCCGATGACCGATAAGATCATGCCAAACGCCGAAATTGACGGCATGAAATTTCGCTTCTTCTCGGGAACGCACGCCAAAACGGGAGCCGAGGAATGGAGTTGGCTGGCTGATTTAGAGCAAGTCGATGCGTTTGTCGCACAACTGAAAGCCGGTAGCTTGATGGTTTATTCTGGTCAATCCAAACGTGGCACCGCCACGCGCGACAGCTATTCGCTGATGGGCTTTACCCGTGCCCTCGAAACCATAGACAAGGCCTGCCAGCGTGACGCAAACTAATGTGAAACCAAGTCTGTGCGGCCTCGACCGAGGGCAATTGCAAATTGCGCTCGCAGCCAGCGGCGTGCCCGAAAAGCAAATGAAAATGCGGACACAACAAATCTGGAGCTGGGTCTATGGCCGCGGGGCGCGGAGCTTTGACGATATGAGTGATGTCGCGCGCCCGCTGCGCGAGGCTCTGGCCGAGCAGTACTCGCTGGACCGCCTCGAGGTCAGCCAAGAGCAATTATCGTCCGACGGCACCCGCAAGTGGCTTTTCAGACTGCATGATGGGCATGAAATTGAAACCGTCTTTATCCCCGAACCAGGTCGCGGCACTTTATGCATATCATCACAAGTCGGCTGCACGCTGACCTGCCGGTTTTGCCATACTGGCACACAGCGCCTCGTGCGCAATCTGACGGCGGCCGAAATTATCGGTCAGTTGGTCACTGCCCGCGACGCGATTGATGACTGGGTCAAGGGGCCGCGTAATGCACCCAATCGTCGGATCACGAATATTGTGATGATGGGCATGGGGGAGCCACTTTATAATACAGAAGAGGTGTTTTCCGCCCTGCGGGTGATCAGCGACGGCGACGGGCTCGCCTTATCAAAGCGCCGCATCACGCTCTCGACCTCGGGCGTGGTGCCGGAAATCCCGCGTTGTGGCACGGAGACCGGCGTTATGTTGGCCATTTCCCTACATGCGGTGCGCGATGAGTTGCGTAATGAGCTGGTGCCGTTGAACAAAAAATATCCGATCGCCGAATTGCTCGATGCCTGTCGAGCCTATCCCGGTCTGTCGAATGCGCGACGGATTACCTTCGAATATGTCATGCTCAAAGGCGTCAATGACAGCCCCGCCGATGCCCGCGAGTTGGTGCGTTTGCTGGCCGGCATTCCAGCCAAGATCAACCTCATTCCGTTTAACCCATGGCCCGACGCGCCCTATGCCTGCTCCGACGGCGCCGCCATAGAGGTGTTTGCCGATATTGTTAATCGCGCTGGCTATGCTAGCCCCGTACGCACGCCGCGGGGGCGCGATATTATGGCGGCCTGCGGCCAGCTCAAAAGCGCCAGCACCAAACAGTCGGCTGGTGAGCAATTTCGCGCCGCGCAGATAGCAAAAAAACTTCATCGCCCGATTGCATAAATAGCCGTCTTGCCTATGATGCGCGGGCGCTCCAAACTAGATCAGTCAAGGCGCATTGGCGCAAAGATGAAACGAAGTGAGGCAAGTCATGGGGGATATCAATAAAGTCGTTCTCGCCTATTCGGGCGGGCTAGATACGTCCATTATTTTAAAATGGTTGCAGACCGAATATAATTGCGAAGTCGTGACCTTCACCGCTGACCTCGGTCAAGGTGAGGAATTGGAGCCTGCCCGCGCCAAGGCCGAGATGCTAGGCATTAAAGAGATTTTCATTGAAGACCTGCGCGAAGAATTCGTCCGCGATTACGTCTTCCCGATGTTCCGTGCCAATGCGCTTTATGAAGGCGTTTACTTGCTCGGCACCTCAATCGCACGCCCATTAATTGCCAAACGCCAAATTGAAATCGCGGCCGCAACCGGCGCCGATGCGGTGTGCCATGGTGCCACCGGCAAGGGCAATGACCAAGTGCGTTTCGAGCTTGGATATTACGCGCTCAACCCGGACATCAAGGTGATTGCCCCATGGCGCGAATGGGATTTGACCTCGCGGCAAAAACTGATTGAATTTGCCGAGAAAAACCAAATTCCGATCCCACGTGACAAACGCGGTGAGGCGCCGTTTTCGGTTGATGCCAATTTGCTCCACACCTCCTCTGAGGGCAAAGCGCTGGAAGACCCCGCCTCGCCCTGCCCCGAATTTGTTTATCAACGCACCGTCTCGCCAGAGGATGCACCCGATACGCCAACCGAAATTGATATCGAATTTAAAGGTGGCGACGCGGTTGCTATAAATGGCGAAGCTATGAGCCCGGCAACGCTTTTAACGCGCTTAAACGAGCTTGGCGGCGCCAATGGCATTGGCCGCCTTGATCTTGTCGAAAATCGATTTGTCGGCATGAAGTCGCGGGGCGTATACGAAACGCCGGGCGGCACCATTCTGCTGGCAGCCCATCGCGGCATTGAGAGCATCACCCTCGATCGCGGGGCGGCGCACCTCAAGGACGATATCATGCCGCGCTATGCTGAATTGATCTATAACGGCTTTTGGTTCTCGCCTGAGCGCGAGATGCTGCAAGCGCTGATCGACAAAAGTCAACAACATGTCAGCGGCACGGTGACGGTTAAATTATATAAAGGGCAGGCGACCGTGATCTCGCGGCGTTCGCCTAACTCGCTCTATTCTATGGAGCATGTCACCTTTGAAGAAGACAGCGTCTATGACCAGCGCGACGCGGCAGGCTTTATCAAGCTGAATGCACTGCGGCTACGCCTGCTCGGTCGCCGCAACGGCTGATCCCGTGGGGCGCGTAAAATGCGCCAAAATCTCGACATGCGGCGTATGCGGAAAAAGATCGAGCGGCTGAATTTCCGAGGCCTTAAATCCCGCTTGCGCGAGATGGTCAACATCGCGCGCGAAGCTGTCGGGATCACAAGATATGTAAAAAATGTGCTTTACGCTCGGCAACAGCGCGAGGCAGTCGGGCAATAAAGCAAAACCCTGCCGCGGTGGGTCCAACACCAAACAGGTCGGTCGCGGTTGGATCTGTCGTAAGCAGGTCGCCAAAGCTGCCGGTTTGGCTAGATCGGCAATCACAGCCGTGACCCGCGGCAGCTTTTTCTCCCGCAAGGCAGCCACAGCCTCGCCGACGGCCTCAACAGCCGTGATCTGTGCCGCCGCTGGCGCCATTACCTCTGTCAAGTTTCCGCTACCGCTGAACAATTCGATAATATGGGGGCGGCGCAATTGTGCAACATGCTCTGCCAGCCAGCGGCGCATTTTTTTATTCTGCGCATCATTACCCTGCTGGAACGGCCGGCGCTGGTTGACCGAGACGTTTTGTGCTGAAACACCATGATCAATATCGAGCGTTGTTAATATTTCGCCCTGCCACTCGCGAAACGGCAATCGCTCTCGTAATTGTTTGAGCGTGCGGGCATTCTTCGCCGTCAAGATGGGGCACGCCGCAATTGGCACGAGGTCATGCGTAAAGCGATTAACATAGCCGAGTTGCGCCCCGTCAGTTTTTAATTGCGCTCGATTGCGATAACCGCGTTGATCGGGCGACGGCCAAATCTCCCGCAAGCTCGCTGTATGATTGGACAAAAGCGCATGCAACCGCGCTTGTTTAGCGGCAACTTGCTCGGCGTAATCAATGTCTTGCCAAATACATCCCGTACAATGCGTTTCCCCTTGGCCGTGATGCGGGCAAAAAGCATCGCCGCGCGCGCGGTGGCGAGTTTTATATACTTCGCAAGACGCTAGGGCATAATTTTGGTGGACACCATGGATACGGCACTGTCCCGTTTCCCCCGGCCACAAGCCAGCGACAAAGACCACAAGCCCCGAGGGATGGCGCACCACACCAAAGCCATCGGCATTAAGGTCGGTGGCTTGCGCTGTAAAGACGTCGCCCGGCTTAACCATTACAACGGCGGATCGGCAAGCCCCGCCTGCCGACAAGCGGCGACGACAGTATTGCGCAACAAGCAGGCAATGGTCATCGGCCCGACCCCACCGGGAACTGGCGTTATCTGCCCTGCCACCGCCTGGGCCGCAGCAAAGTCGACATCGCCGACCAGCTTGGTTTTACCGGTAGCAGCATCGTCAATACGGTTAATACCAACATCGATCACCGTGGCACCAGGCTTTACCCAATCCCCCGCAATCATCTGCGGGCGGCCAACAGCCGCCACCAAAATATCGGCGCTACGACAAATTTCTGGTAGATCGCGACTGCGCGAATGCGCCACGGTCACCGTCGCATGCGCCCCGAGAAATAATTGCGCCGCTGGTTTGCCGACAAGATTAGACCGCCCCACAACCACGACATGCTTACCGGCAAGATCACCGAGTGTGCGCTGCGCTAGGATTAGGCTCCCCATGGGCGTACACGGCACCAAGCCCGCAATACCGCTGGCCAAACGCCCAGCATTGATTGGGTGCAACCCGTCGACATCCTTATCGGGATTAATATGCTCAATGACATCTTGTTGCGAGATCTGCTCCGGCACCGGAAATTGCACCAGAATGCCGTGCACCGAGGTGTCATGATTGAGCTGCGACACCAGCGCCAATAAATCGGCCTGCGAAGTATCGGCGGGCAGGCGATGCTCGAAACTGGCCATCCCCGCTTCATGCGTCGCAATCCCCTTGTTGCGCACATAGACTTGCGACGCAGGGTCCTCGCCCACCAGCACCACCGCCAGACCTGGTGTCAAACCATGATCAGCCCTCAAGCCCGTGACAACAGCCGCAATCTCAGCGCGGAGATCGGCCGCAATTTTCTTTCCATCGATCAAGCTGGCCGCCATATATCGATCCTTTCGGCTACAGCGTTAGAGATAAAGTTCCCACATCAAGCGTCGTAGAAAACTAAGCCCCAAAATGACAATTATCGGAGATAAATCTAGCCCGCCGAGTGTCGGCACGACGCGACGGATTTGCGCGTAAACCGGTTCGGTCAGCCGATACAGCGCATAGGCGATAGAGTAAACAAAGCGGTTACGGGGATTGACGACATCAAAGGCTTGCAGCCAACTCAAAATCGCGGCGGCAATAATGACCCAGATATAAAGCTCGATGACTTGGCTAATAAGCGTAAGAAGAGCGACCATATAAAACCCCTGTTTATTGTCTTATAGCGGAAGCCGAAGCCATACAAAAGTCTTGGAGCGCGGCTTTTTACATGTAGAATGACCAAGATTTTTTTTAGGAGGAAATCATGATTGGTTACGTTACTTTAGGCTCAAATGATAAAGATAAAGCGGCCGCGTTTTATGACGCTTTGCTCGGCGAAATGGGTGCCAAGCGCTTATTCAACAATGATCGCCTGATTTTCTGGGGCTCAGAAATGGGTGCGCCGATGCTTGGCGTTGGCACGCCGTTTGATGGCGCGCCGGCAACCGCTGGCAATGGTACCATGATTGCCCTACCAGCCGGATCACGCGAAAATGTCGACAAAGTCTATGCCAAAGCCATGGCTTTGGGGGCACAAGACGAGGGTGGCCCTGGCGAGCGCATGCCGACCTTTTACGGCGCTTATTTCCGCGATCTCGACGGCAACAAACTTGTTGTCTTTCACATGGGCTAAGGCCCTCAGACCGGCTTAATGCTTGGCATAATGGCGGGGGTCCGGAAGGAGAAAATTATCCTTCTTGATCCCCGTTTTCGTTGCATAAAAATCTGACAAATGCTTCATATCAGCGGCCAAGTCACCCGATGGCTGCAAAACATGATCGACCCCTGCGGCGCGCTCCAGCACATCAACATAAGCAACAATTATTGGCACCTTTGCTTCGACCGCCATATGATAAAAGCCGGTTTTCCAGCGATCAGTAGGCGACCGCGTCCCCTCCGGCGTAATCAGCAAGACAAAGTCTTCGCTAGTTTCCAGAATATTAGACAATGATCGCACCCGCGCGCCCGATGCCCGACGATCGACCGGAATACCGCCACAATATTTGAGGAACCAACCAACCGGCCCGATGAAAAGCGTGTGCTTGATCAACACCCGCAAATTCAGGCGCAGATCAAAGACGATCAGAATGAACAGAGCAAAATCCCAGTTCGAAGTGTGCGGCGCCGCAATCATAATGCCACGCCGACATCCCTCTGGCATACCGCCAACACCGCGCCAGCCAATAAGTTTAAGAATGACGCGGCAAATGAAGCGAAGGATTGGTGATAAAATTGGAGTGTTGAATAAGGTCATGAATACGCTCGCCCTCGGCCGCATTTACATGGCGGAAATACCACCATCCAGTTTCAACTCAGCGCCGGTCATAAATTTAGACTCATCGCTGGCCAGATATAAAACCGCATAAGCAATATCATCTGGCTCGCCGACAATGCCGAGTGGCACTTGGCGCGCAAGCTTGCCAAGCAACACGTCGCGCCCCATAGCATCGGCCATGCCGTCAAGAATGGGCGTATCAATGAAAGTTGGATGGATCGAGTTACTGCGAATATTGTAGCCACGCTTGGCACAATGCAGAGCAACCGATTTACTCAACAACCAAACCGCCGCTTTGGCCGCATTATAAGCCGCCATATTGTGGCCAGCGATCAGACCCGCGATCGATGAAATATTAACGATCGATCCTGGGGCATGCAGGCGCATATGCGGAATGGCATATTTGCAGCCAAGAAAAACACTATCGGTATCCACGGCTTGGACTTTCTTCCATGTATCGAAATCGGTATCTTCAACCGTCGTGCCGCCACCTATGCCGGCATTATTGACCAGAACATTCAGCCCGCCCATAGCCGCAACAGCCGATGTAATGACACTCTGCCACTGATCTTCTTGCGTAACATCATGCGCAAAGGCAAAGCCATGCCCTGGAGCAATCGCATTTATTTCCTGCGCTA
The DNA here is from genome assembly GCA_038106515.1 of Rhodobiaceae bacterium. Taxonomy (GTDB): domain Bacteria; phylum Pseudomonadota; class Alphaproteobacteria; order RS24; family RS24; genus JAYODZ01. The sequence goes on along the minus strand of JAYODZ010000015.1, from coordinate 955 downwards.
CGGCCTCCGCCCCCGCGGCATTTATATCCGTCACCGTGACTTTTGCCCCTTCGCGGGCCAGCATCAGAGCCGATGCGCGTCCAAGCCCTTGCGCGCCGCCTGTAATCAACGCCATTTTACCTTTAACCCGCATAGTGCCTCCTAATCGCCGGTGAATTTTGCTGGGCGCTTCTCACGAAACGCCTGTAATGCCTCTCTTTGATCTTTAGAACCCGCAACAAACGCAAACTGATCGCGGTCCATAAAGGAGCTGGCATAATTTAATGCATTGGCGTGTGCGTTGATAGCCTGCTTTGACATCCGCACGGCAATCGGTGGCAAGGCACGGATTTTCTCAGCCCGCGCCTGCGCCCAAGCTAAGGCTTGCCCGTCGGCAACAACCGCCTCGGCAAGCCCCATGCGATGCGCATCGGGTGCCGGGCAGGCTTCACCCAAAATTACTAATTCCTTGGCCTTGGCGGGCCCCACCAAAGCCGTTAGGCGAGGATTGGCCTGCCAACTCATATTCATCCCCAAAGGCACTTCTGGTAGGCTGTAGCGAGCTGACGCGCCCATGACACGCCAATCGCAAGCCAAGGCCAGCGCCATGCCGCCGCCAATGCAATAGCCCTCAATGGCGCAAATTGTTGGTTGCTCGACCGCTTCCCAGGCGGCGCACAAATCTGGTCCCAGCGCCATAATTTGACGCTGTTGCAAACGCGTCCTGCCACCCGACCATAATTCGGGATCTTTCAAATCGACACCCGCGCTAAAATTCGGGTCGCCAGACAGAATAATCACCGCAATATTCGTATCCTCACGAAACGCGCGCGCCAAGCGGGTCAACTCGCGCATGCGCGCGGCCGACAGGCTATTCCGCCCATCGGGTGCGGCGAGCCGCACATGGGCAATTTGATCGGCAATTGTGACGTCAATATCGGCTTCGCTCATGTCCCTCTCCAGCGCGTAGCTTACA
>JAYODZ010000014.1:21450-24279 GCA_038106515.1 Rhodobiaceae bacterium | reverse complement strand
CCTCACCTTTCTCAGCGTAAAGCGCCTTGTGCTCGAAAAATACAACGGGGTCATCATCGCGAATGGCGGTAGTCAGAAGACCTTTTGCGCAAGCCGGTGTTGTTGGCACCGCAACCTTGATGCCCGGCATAGATGTCACGATCCCCAAAGGTGCTTGGCTATGTTGCGCCGCTGCATTCAAACCTGCACCGAATGGCATCCGAATAACTGCCGGGCAAATGGTCTTGCCACCAAACATGTAGCGGAATTTAGCAATCTGGTTCCACAATTGGTCCATACAGACGCCGAGAAAGTCAGCAAACATGATCTCGGCAACGGGGCGTTTGCCAGCAAGCGCCAGACCCCCGGCAGCGCCGACAATCGCGCTTTCTGAAATCGGCGTATCAATTACGCGATCTGAGCCAAATTTATCCCACAGACCTGTTGATGTGCCCCAAATCCCGCCAATAGCCTCGGGACCACCGGCGGTACCCATACCGCCGACGACATCTTCTCCGAGGACAACAACATTAGCGTCGCGCTCCATTTCGGCCAAAATCGTTTGTAAAATCGCCTCGCGAAGTAGCATTACAGCCATGATCGTCCCCTATAGGTAATTGATATAGACATCGGTTAACACGTCTTCTGCTTTGGGCCGCGGTGCATTGCGCGACGCCTCCACAGCCTGCTCGATCAGGCTCGTAACCTCTTTTTCGATAGCATCGAGATCTTTATTCGTCATTTTCTTGGCTTTTGTAACCGATTGACGGAATATTTTGAGCGCATCGCGTTCTTCCCGCAGGCGTTTGACCTCGCCCTCGGCGCGATAGTTTTGCGGATCGCCTTCAAAGTGTCCGAAGAAACGCTCGGTATCAAACTCAACCGCGGCTGGTCCTTTGCCCGCCCGCACATAATCGAGCAGTTCCGCCATGGTTTCATAGACACTGAAGAAATCACAGCCATCACCGCGCCAGACTTTCATGCCAAAAGCTTCGGCACGGCTGGCAATATCCTTCTTGGTCCCGACAGCATATTTATACCCCGTATGCTCCGAGTAATGGTTGTTTTCGAAGACGAAAATCGCTGGAGCCTTGGTCACAACGGCCATATTCATGGCTTCGAATGTCGTGCCTTGGTTACAGGCGCCGTCACCCGAAAATGCGATCGAGACACGGCCTTTGCCGTCTAGCTTAGCCGCCAAAGCAGCACCCACGACGATGGGAGGCCCACCGCCAACAATTCCGTTGGCGCCCAACATGCCCTTGTCCATGTCGGCAATATGCATCGAGCCGCCTTTGCCTTTGCACAAACCGTCGGCACGGCCATAAATTTCTTTCATCATGCCCGTCACATCGCACCCCTTCGCGATACAGTGGCCATGGCCACGGTGCGTTGAGGCAATCGTATCTTCGTGATTGAGGTGCATACACACACCCGCCGCGACAGCCTCTTGGCCAGCATAAAGATGGGTAAACCCTGCGATTTCCCCGGTCATGATTTCATCATGTAAATGTTCTTCAAACATACGTATCGTGCACATCTGACGATAGGCTTGTTGCAGTGTATCTTTGCTAATTTGCATAAAGGTCTCCCCACGACATGGCTGGAAAAGTCATGAGCTGTGACTGTAATCACAGCCGAAAAAATCGTAACTCACCAAATGATTAGGTAAGCAGAAACGGTCTAAATTACCTAAATATCTCGTGTAATATAGCCAAGTTGCGTCGCTTTAAAAACCGCCTGCGAGCGGTTAACCGCATCTAATTTAGTCCCGGCATTCCGAACATGAAAACGCACCGTGGCTTGGCTACGGCCGATAATCATACCTATTTCGACATCCGTCTTACCCATCGCCGCCCATCGCAGACACTGAACCTCGCGGCGGGTCAGTTTCGGTTCATTGGGCACAAGTTGGCTCGCCGGCTGGTTCAATACATAGCTACGGACAAAGGCGCGGGCAAAAATCCCCAAAATGTCGCCATATTCGGCATATTCATAGGATAAATCTGTTTGCTTGTCGTCGACCGGCGTGTAACTGACGGCGCCGATGACGCTAACCGGCATATGCACAGGCACGACCAGCGCCGCCTTGGTGCGCGCCCTTTGCTCAAACCGCGTGACGTCAAACGACCGGGTGAAGCTATTGGAGAATTGCGCATGCATGCCATTTTTATTGACCCAAAACGGCTCCCCGCTATAGCGCACCATGACGCCGATCGGTGATTCCAGCGCAATATTTGGCGAATTCCATGTCGCCTTCTCACTCCAGCCAAAAACCGATTGTGCTAGTTTTTGCCCCTGTTCGTCCATCATCGGCACATTGGTCGCAATATTATGCGACGCGGCGACCCGCATTTCGCATAAATTCATCACAATATCTCGATAGGCCTCGGCCGCCGCGCGAATACCGCGACCCGATCCGATCCTGATGCGCTTTAAATCGTCACTCAGTGGCGCATGGTAAGACATAGTTAAGAGCACTCCCACAGACCTATGTCTGTAACGCATTAGCGGCATGCACTCAAGCGCATTCCCCTTTTAATCGCTCCGCCGCCGTCGCGCTGATAATCTTGAGATAACCTCAATCAATTCACAGGATGCTTTTCTCTAAAAAAAAGGTTTAAGTGCGCTATAGTTTCGTTAAAGGAGAATTCGCATGGCAGACGACGCGCGCTTTGACCTAATGGTAATCGGTTCCGGACCAGGGGGCTATGTTGCCGCTATTCGCGCCGCGCAGCTCGGCTTGAACGTCGCGATTGTCGAAAAAAGTGAGCTGGGTGGCGTTTGCCTGAACTGGGGCTGTATTCCCACCAAAGCCATGTTGCGCTCAGCGGAAGTTTATTCCCACAT
>JAYODZ010000014.1:0-21440 GCA_038106515.1 Rhodobiaceae bacterium | reverse complement strand
ATTACGGCCTAACCGCCAATCCAGGATTTGATCTTGCCGCGATCGTTAAACGCTCGCGCGGCATCGCGGAACAGCTCTCAAAAGGCGTCGCGTTTCTGATGAAAAAGAACAAAATCACGGTCATCCAAGGTTTTGCCAAACTGCAGGCCGGGGCGTCGGCGCCGATCGTCGATGTCGATGGTACATTTTACAAGCCCAAAAATGTGCTGCTCGCTACTGGGGCGCGGCCCCGCGCGATCGATCAGGCCGGGCTGATTCCGGACGGCAAGACTATTATCACATCACGCGAGGCAATGATCCCTGAGGACCTGCCTAAGACCATGGCGATTGTTGGTTCGGGAGCCATTGGGATGGAGTTTGCAAGCTTTTACGCCAGTTTCGGCGTCGAGGTCACGGTGATCGAAATTCTCGATCGTATTTTGCCGCAAGAGGATAAAGATATTTCCGACCACGCGCTCAAGAGCTTCAAAAAGCGCGGCATTCACTTCAAATTGGGTAGCAGTGTTTCGGCCTGTGCCGTATCTGGCGATGGTGCGAATTTAACGCTTACCAGCGGTGATAAAAGCGAGACACTGAGCGTCGGCCGCGTTCTGCTGGCCGCTGGCGTACAAGCCAATACCGAAAACATGGGACTCGAGACCTTAGGCGTAACGCTAGAGAAAGGTCATATCAAAACCGATGGCTATGGCGCCACCAATATTAAGGGCCTCTTTGCCATTGGCGATGTCACGGCGCCGCCATGGCTAGCGCATAAAGCTTCGCACGAAGGCATTATTTGTGTCGAAAAAATTGCCGGACAATCGCCGCACGTTATGGACGCATCGAAAATTCCGGCCTGCACTTATTGCCAGCCGCAAATTGCGTCGATCGGCTTAACAGAAGCAAAAGCGATCGAACAAGGTTTCGACGTTAAGGTCGGCAAATTTCCTTTCCAAGCTAATGGCAAAGCCCTTGCCATGGGCGAAGCCGATGGCTTTGTCAAAACCGTGTTTGATGCTGCAACCGGCGAGTTACTAGGCGCTCACATGATCGGTGCCGAAGTTACCGAGCTGATCCAAGGCTATGCCGTCGCCATGGGTCTCGAGACCACCGAGGCCGAACTCATGGAAACAGTTTTTCCGCATCCGACCCTATCGGAAGCTATGCACGAAGCAACGCTCGACGCCTATGGTCGGATCTTGCATCTCTAAAAACTGAAGGTCGCGTTAGTTTTGTCGCGCCTTAATCGGCAATCGTTGAGCTCGCTTGATCGCGCTCGACCATATAAGACCAGAGCGTATCGCCGCCAATTTGGGTCAGAACCCCTCCCAGATAATCGGCCCAGTACGCCTCACTTCCGAATGACGAGCGCCACCCCCAAATCCGGCGGGTGAAATTTTGCAAGTCATATTCTTTGGTAAAGCCGATCGCGCCGTGCACCTGATGCGCAATCCGTGTTGCCTTGGCCGCGGCCATATTGCAACGCAATTTTGCATTGGCGGCCTCGAACCCGTAATCGCCGTGAGCGACCGCGCGAAAAGCAGCGATCGAAGCGCAATTGGCGGCCGCTGCCTCGAGCGCGAAGACGGCAAGTTCCTGCTGCACCGCCTGAAATTTACCAAGCTTGCGGCCAAACTGTTCGCGATCATTGGCATAGCCGACACTCAGTTGCAATGCGGCGTCAAAGGCGCCCGCCATCTGGGCGGTGCGCATGATTGCGCCGATTTGTAAAAGGTCACCATTCCACGCAATTTCCTCAAAAGCAGCCGACGTGAATTCGAGCGTTGCCCCCTCTTCGCCGAGCAGGATATTTTTCTCGCTGGTTGTAATATCCTTGGCATCGAGCAAAATTATTTTGCCCTGTGATTGGGTCAAAATTTGATCGGCTTGATGCCCGCCAGCTACAGCCTCGAGACGTCCAGAAAATTTTTTACCACTGACATCGCCAGTGCAATTATCAGCCAGCGCTATACGGCCTTCGGTCGGGCGTTGCAAAATTGCTCCCGCCAATATGGTCTCAGCCAAAGGCAAAGCCAAAGCGTGAAAACCCGCCAAGCGCATAACGCCATGCGCATCCTGCCATGTGCCGCCAAAACCACCGGCGGCTTCTGGCACCAACAAATCCGGCAACCCCAGCTCAGCAACGGCCGCCCAATCGGGCGCCTCGGCGAATAATTTATCCGCCATATCGAATAGCAAATGATCACTCATCGTAAACCCAGCCCACGCGCGATGATACCGCGCAAAACCTCCCGCGTACCACCTCGTAAAGAGAATGATGGCGCTAATTGCAACAGATATGACAACATTTCGGCAACCGGACGACTATTCGACAGCGGCATATCCATCGCCCCTTGCACCAAGGCGGGAATATCTTGCTCAAAACTATTCCCGAGATCTTTGACCATTGCAGCCTCAAGTCCTGGATCCTCACCACGCCCGAGCTTAACGATCACCGAAAGCGACATTTGCCGCAAGGTCCACAATTGCGCGGTCAACTGGCCAACCAATTGGTTCAGGCTCGGGATCGTCCGCGCCTCGTCAATCAATGCGGCATAAAGCGGATAGCTCGACAAATAGCGCTCAGGCCCTGATCGCTCGATCGCAAGCTCTGCCGTTACCTGCTCCCATCCATTACCTTCTGTACCCAGCAAAGCATGCGCGGGCACGCGGACATTATCAAAAAAAACTTCGTTGAAGTCTTTGCCATTCGATAAGTCCGTAATAGGTCGCGTCGTAATTCCCTCCGCGTCCATCGGAATGACAAATTGCGACAGGCCTTGATGCCGCTCCGAGCCGGCCTCGGTACGGACCAGTGCAATCATAAAATGCGCCATATGCGCCCCAGTCGTCCAAATTTTTTGGCCATTGATAACCCAGTCGTCGCCATCGCGCCGCGCATTGGTCCGCACACTGGCAAGATCCGAACCGGCATTGGGTTCGCTCAAACCGATACAAGCAAAGGCCTCACCGCGCGCAATGCGAGGGAGCCAATAGTGGCGTAACTCGTCATTGCCATAGCGCAAAATCAGCGTGCCGCTCTGCCGGTCGGCAATCCAGTGCGCTCCAATCGGCGCTCCCGCCGCCAGCAATTCTTCCTGCACGATATAACGCTCGAGCACCGTGCGCTCATGCCCGCCATATTGCTTTGGCCAAATCATGCCGATAAACCCTGCTTCGCCAAGGGCGCGGGAAAACGCGGGGTTGAAATTGGTCCAGCAATTGACCCGCTCGCGTGGCGTCCAGTGGTCTGAAAAACGCGCGATCAAAGCACGTATATCAGCTCTCAGGCGGTCAGCCTGCTCGGGGTAGCGAACGGTCTCGGAAACAAAACTCTGCATCTAAATTCCCAATAAATTCTAACAATTAAACCTTCTATGCCTTACCTAACATAAGTCAAAATTGAAGGAAATCATTGCCGCCTAGGTTTTTTCTCAACCTCATGGATTTAATAGGAAAACAGGTGAAATCTCTATGGTACAATTGTCACAAGAGGTAGATCATGTCGCACGACAAACTTATCGAAATGGCAAAACAACTGGTGCAGCACGGTGTCAACGACACTATGGCACTGGTGGACGAACAAAAAGCCGTGCCTGCAAGCACTTATACGGATGAGGCGCTCTTTCAGCGCGAACGACGGCAAATTTTCCATCGCCTTCCTTTGATGCTGGCGCCAAGTTGCGAATTGTCGAACCCCGGGGATTACAAGGCCATGGAGGTTGCCGGCATTCCGGTTCTGGTTACCCGTCAAGCCGATGGCTCGGCGCAGGCCTTTTTGAATTCCTGCACCCACCGCGGCAACCCGATCGCCGATGGGTCGGGAAACGCCAAACGATTTACCTGTAACTATCATGGCTGGACCTTCCGCAATGACGGGGCGTTGATGGGCATCGCCAATGCCAATGATTACGGCACAGTCGACAAAGCGAGCTTGTGCTTAAAATCATTCCCAACCGAAGAACGCGCGGGGATGATTTTTGTCACGCTCAACCCGAAAAGTGAACTGACGATTGACGATTTTCTCTGCGGCTATGACGAAATTCTCAATCACTTCGGCTTCAAGGATTGGCATTTATTCCGCACCCGCAGCATTGAAGGCCCGAACTGGAAGACCGCCTATGACGGTTATCTTGATCTGTATCATTTGCCGGTTTTGCACGCCAAGACCTTCGGTGCGCATATGTATTCCCGTGCCAATTATTTTGCTTGGGGACCGCACCAGCGCGCTTGCCACCCCCTAAAAATTCATAAATTACCCGATGGCAGTAGGATCGATATGTCGGAGATGGAACCTCAGGACTGGCCCGAAACAGCACTGCTCGAGGGGGTTTGGACCATATTCCCGCATATTTCAATCGCCACGTTTTATGGGGGCAATACGCGCGGCGCAATGATCTCACAATTATTTCCAGGTGATGACGTCACAGAAAGCATCACGCATCAATATTACGTTATGGAAAATGAGCCGCGCAATGATGCCGAGCGCGATGGCGCCAATAAGCAATTCGATATGTTGGAGATCGTCGTACGCGACGAGGATTATTACACCGGACGTCGGCAGCAACGCGCCCTACAAGCGGGCCTTCTCGAACATGTCTGGTTTGGCCGCAATGAAGGCGGCGGGCAAGCTTTTCATGAATGGGTCGGCAAATTGATTGAGGCTGATGATAAAAAACTGATATCTTTGTTCTCTAAAGTTTAAGGTAGTTGAGTATGAAGGACGATTATGAACGCCTGATTAAATTGCTGTATCACGGGCGTACGCCAGAAGAAATTCAGCAAATCCAAGCCAATATGACGGATGATTTTCAGGTCACCGAAGCCGACGACTTGCCCTTTGGTGGCATCCATGCAGGTAAAAATGCTCTTGGGGACTTAGCTAAAAAAGTCTTCGCCACTCTTGGGGGCGTGACCTTGAGTTATGACAATCTGATGTATGGCGAGAACTGTGCTTGCTCATTGGTGACACTCACGCCGAAGCAGGCTCCAGATCAAAAAATTGAAATCGCCGAGGTCTTTTTCTTCCGCGATGGCAAGGTCAGTGAAATCAGACCATTTTATTTCAACACCCAGCGCGTTCATGATGTGGCAGCCCTGATCGGCGGCAACAGCTCTTCGTAATCCATATTTCGACATAATTGACTCTCCCTCCAAGCAAAGTTGTTACTTCACGTTAAGGCTATCAAGGGCATTTGCTACTGAGAATACATTATAAAAAAATAGTATGATGCTCGGCATTAGCATAATCTTTGGTTATGGTGACTAGACAGCGAAAGAGGATTTACGTCTAATAGTCTGAGTTTTTGGGGGGAAATTTCTGGTGGATCAATCTGCATATCCGTCGCCGCGTACCGCCTGGTATGTAACGATTTTACTAACTTTTGCGTACTCATTTTCCTTTATCGATCGACAGGTAATCAACCTCCTGGTTGATCCGATCAAGCAAGATCTTGGCGTCAGCGATATTGAGTTCAGCTATCTCCAAGGCATGCTGTTTGTTGCGCCCTATATTCTGATGTCTGTTCCCGTTGGGCGGCTGGTTGATCGCATGCGGCGATTTGGCGTTGTCGCCGCAGGCATTGTGGTGTGGAGCCTTGCGACCATGGTCTCGGGTCTGGCTGGAAACTACAGCCAATTAGCTCTGGCGCGGATGGCTGTCGGCGCTGGCGAATCGAGCGTCACCCCAGCTGCCTGGTCATTGCTTGCCGATTATTTTCCACGCGAGAAACTCGCCTTTCCGGTCAGTATATTTTTAATGGCACCCTATATTGGCGGAGGTCTAGCGTTGATTGCTGGCGCTGAGGTCATGACCTATGCCAAAACCGCTGGCACGCCATCACTGCCCTTTATCGGCGAGATAAAAGCTTGGCAGCTCACCTTGTTGGTCGTCGGCGTTCCGGGATTATTACTTGCGGCGCTTTTTACCGTTTTACGGGATCCGCCCCGCAAAGACTTGGCATCGCCCAGTGGCGATCAGCCACCGATGCGCGAGGTATTTGCCTATCTCGGGCAAAACCCTCGCATCTATCTTGCCCTTCTCGGCGCCGTGCCCTTTATGGTGGTTATGCTTTATGGATTGCAAGCTTGGACGCCGAGCATGTTTACCCGCCAATTCGGCTGGTCTTTGGGGGAAGCCGGTCGTTTTTATGGCATGACAGCAATCCTCGCTGGATCGCTCGGCGTCGTTTCTGGTCCCGTAGCGGGTCGCTTTATGCTGGCGCGCGGCTACCGCGATTACCCGCTTCGCATTTGCATCGTGGGGGCCTCTGGGGCCTGTTTGGCCTTGATTGCAAGCAGCCTGCAAAGCGACGGCACCGCGGCTTTACTTTGTGTCGCTTTCGCGAGTTTCTTCGTCACCTTCCCCCTAGCTTTGATTACCAATGCTTTGCAAATTGTAACGCCAAACGAAATGCGCGGCACCGTCGCGGGATTTTACGTGGTGACCGTTAACCTCATTGGTATGGGAGTGGGGCCGACAGCCGTCGCTTTTATCATGCAGGATATTTTAAGAGACGAAGCCGCTATTGCTCCGGCCATGGCCATCATGGGGCTGATTGTGGCGCCGATCGCGATCGTCTTATTCGCCAGAGCAATGCATGATTATCGAGAGCGGGTGAATTTCTAAACCGCGGCGCGGGCTGTCACGAGTATCTCGCCCGCTCGATTGCATAAATGGCGCTCATACGCAGACGGCGCAATAATATGCAATGGCTCATTAACATAGGCAAAGCCGTAACCGCGCAATTCAATCTGCTGTATCGGCGCCTTCAACGTCGCTTGTAAGTCGGACAAAATAGCAAGTGTCATCAAAGGCCCTTGCACAACGAGATCTTGATAGCCCTCTTGCCGTCGCGCGTAATCGGCGTCGAAATGGATGCGGTGCGCGTTGAAGGTGATTGCTGCGAAACGGAACATTTGATGGGGCGAAAAGCAAAATTCTTCACCCTCAAGCGGCCCGCGAGGCGGCTGAGCTGGCGTGATTTCCCCGCCCTCGCGTTCTTCAAGATAAATTTGGCGCAATTCCTCACGCAAACATAGGGCGCCATCGGCTTCGAAACGGAAATCGGCCTCCACAAAAACCATCCGACCAGAACGGCCTCGCTTTTCATAAATATCCGTAATCCGACCCCGGCGAACAACTTTCTGCCCGACCTTAAAGCCCTCCCCGATCGTGATCTTACTCCCGCCCCAGACGCGACGCGGTAAATCAACCGGCGGCAAAAATGCATCGCTCATGGGCAGACCATCAGCGCCAAGGTCACCCTCTTCAGGCGTCGGCAAACAAATCAGTAAGTAACTGGCGAGTGGCGCTGGGTCTCCGAACGCGGGCTCCGCCGGCATACTCTGCCCCAAGGTGACGGCTAAGCGCGTGCAGAGGTCTGGCGAGAGCGTTTCGCTTAAAACCTGTTCGCGGCCAATAAATTCAGAATAATCGAGCATGCTGGAGACTTAACCCTTAAGCTCCTCTGCAATGCGAGCGCGTAACTCAAATTTCTGCACTTTGGTTCCCGACATCGGCCATTCATCAACAAAGCGGACATAACGGGGTACTTTATAACTGGCGACCTTACCGCGGCAAAAGTCAATTAATTCCTCTTCTGTCGCCGCCGCATTGGCATGCAAGCGGACATAGGCTGCCGCCACTTCCTGGAGCCGGTCATCAGGCGCGGCTACAATCTGTGTCATCTCAACCGCGGGGTGGGTATCGAGTAGGCTTTCAATTTCAGCCGCGGCCACATTCTCGCCACCAACCTTCAACATATCCTTGAGACGCCCGACGAAATAAAGATAGCCCTCATCATCGAGATAACCGAGATCACCAGTGCGTAGCCATCCGTCATCGGTCATGGTCTTACGGGTCGCCTCGTCATCTTTGTAATAACCGCTGAACAGATTATAGCCGTGAATTTGAATTTCACCTTTTTCATTCGGCTCTAAGATTTTCATCGCGTCTTCGGCATCGGCAATTCTAATCTCTATGCCAGGAAAGGGCTGACCAACTGTCGGCAATCGTTTTTCCATGGGCTCACGCGGGTTTGAAAAACAAGACACACCGCCGCATTCGGTGAGGCCATAGGCGGATACGCCAGTCGCGCTCGGAAAGGCCTCTTCATATTGCATCAAGGTCGAAATCGGCGCGACATTATTGATAATGCGGAAGGTCTTTACGTCCTCTTGGTTAAATTGCGGATGATAAATAATCTCATTGGTTATCGTCGGGAAAGCAAAAAAGCCAACCGTTATCGGCACCCGCTTAAAAACTTCGAGCGCTCGCTCGGCTTTAAAATGGCGCGTCGCATAGACCTCGCTGCGCGCCAGAATACAGCCGACAAGCGGCAAAAGTATCGACATGTGAAAAAATGGCAGCGGATTGTAGAACCGATCGTCTTCGTTCATTTGCCATCGATCAACCATATTGATCCCGTTCCCGATCAGCGACCTGTGCGTCACCAAGCAGGCCTTCGGCGCCGCTGTTGTACCTGAGGTAAACATCATGACGGCATAGTCTTCTTCATCGATATCGGGAAACGCGCTCGACGACTGCTCTGCCGTAAAAGCAGACAAGCCGAGTTCGGCCGTAGGGGGATTTTCAACAACAACGAGATGCTGCAAATATTTCAGCACCGCACTGTTTTGAGCCGACCCGTCAAGGCTTAGATCTGGAGCATGTTGCGCTAACATGGATAAGAAATCCGTCTCTGGCGAAGCGCTCAAAAATAAAACCTGAATCTCGGCGTGATTAAGCGCATAGAGGAGCTCGTCCCCACGATACCGCGAATTCAACGTCACTGGCACCCCGCCGGCAACCAAGATACCGATATATAAACGCAAATAATCGATTGAGTTGGGCAACATTATCCCGATATGGGCACCCGCATCCACGCCTCGCGCCAGTAACGCACGGGCGATGGTTTCGGCATCGGCATAAAGCTGGCCATAGGTGATGGTATCGCCATCAACCTCCATGATCAGCTTATCGGGATGCGCCTGTGCCGTATCGCGGACCAATCCGCAAATCGTCTTTCCAGAATAATCGGGAGCCCAATCAACATTTCCGCTAATCATGACTACATTTCTCCTTCTATCCAAAGATGTTTGAAACCGCGCATGACATTACCAGGCATGCGTTCGGGCGGACGTGTGACGCGCAAGCTTTGAAAACAATCGAGCAGCATATTCAAATAAACTTCTCCCTCGAGCAAAGCGAGGCGCGCACCGAGGCATTGGTGGTGTCCCAGCCCAAACGCGAGATGACGATTGCCGTTATCGCGGTCCAAGCGAAATTTCTCAGGCTCAGCAAACTGCGCTGGATCATGATTGGCGCCACCAAGAGAAAACATCACCCGTTCATCTGCCATTACATCTGCGCCCCGAAAAGCATACTGATCGATCGCCGTGCGGCAAATATTCTGAACCGGACTTTCGATCCGGAGCGCCTCTAAGAGCGCGTTTGGGACGAGGCTGCGATCGTTCCGCAATTGGTTAAACAGATCTGTATTTTGGGCTAGAATAAATGTCAAATTACTAAGGAAATTCGTCGTCGTCTCGTGCCCTGCGGCAAGAAAAAAGACGCCATTTGCAACAATTTCTTGATCGCTCAATGGCGCGCCGTCGATCTCGGCTTGCGTCAAATAAGATAGCAAATCATTGCCCGGCGTAATGCGGCATTGTTGTGCCATCTCAGATATAAAACTGGCCATCTCCTTCAAATCAGCGCGCTGAGCTTCGCTAATATGATGTCCCAAGCGGCCAACTAAGGAATAGGACCATCGTTGAAAATCACGCCGCCGATCGCGCGCAAACCCCATGATTTGGCACATAACAGCAGCGGGGCCGGGGTAACATATATCCTCAACAACATCAAAATCGGAACCGGTTGCCGTAGCCTGGCTGACGGCAGCAAAGTGCTCAGAAAAAATATCCTCAATCGGCTCGCGCCAGCTCGCGACTTGTGATGGTGAAAAATATTTAAACAAATAGGCTTTCAGCGCACTGTGCCGCGGCGGTTCGGTACGCTCAATATCCTTATAGGTACCCTCGGGGAATGGCCCCGTCGGATCGACCCCGAAAGCCGCTGAAACAACCTCATAGTGCCGCAAAAAATCCATATCGGAAAACTGCGCCAGAACCAGGTTTCCATAACGTGGCTCGCGTCTTGGCACGTCGCCAGCACGATACATATTATAAGCTGGATAGGGGCAGTGGTTTGCCGTCTCGTCAAAAAGGTCAGGGCTATCCGACATTTTTCTTTCCCGATGCCTCAACTGCGGCATATTCAAGACGACGATCCAGACATTTATCACGCGCCTGTTCTAGGCTTGCAATCATATCTTTCTCAGCCGGTGACAAAATATATTTTTTTCGTGTAACAATTTTGACTTTGATCGCGAGGTCAAATTCAGAAATTTTCAACTCTCGCAGGGCGCCGCTCGAAAATTCGTCAACGAAGAGATCGCGCGGCCCCATTAGAATAAAACGTGAGTTCTGCACCAGAGGTAAGGCCAACGAAATACTCTCCAGCAGACCAGCTGGAAAATTCATCTCAAAATTTCGAATATCCTCTTCATTCGCAAGCTGCTCACGAATAATCCGTTTGGCGACCACGGTTTGGTAAGTAATGACAGGGAAATAGGCAATGTCGCGACACGTGGCGATTTTTTTATCGAAAAGCGGATGGTCTGGAGCCGCAACAAAAATAATATCAAGATCGATGAAATCGATCTGATCTATTTCGTCGTCTTTCACATCTTGATGGTTACCCGTGATAAAGAAGGAAATATCACCATCAAGCAAGCGCTTGCGTAAATCGTACCAGTAGCCAAGCGTAAAGCGTGGCGTAATTTGGTCATGACTGGCACAAAAATCCGACAAAGCATCAAATAAAAATGTGTCAGCGATAATATTACCGACGCCGAAATAGACATCGCCACTTTCTTTGTTTTTGACCATGCTGATATGACGCTCAATATCTTCGAGCTCGTTCGATACGCGCCCAGCCCGCGCGGCGATGTAATCGGCTAAAAAACTGGGTCTAACTTGCTGATGATCACGATAGAAGAGTTGCACGCCCAACTGATCTTCGAGCTTAGCGATGGCCGCACTGAGCGCCGGCTGCGAGATACCAGCATAACTTGCAGCAACGGTGAAATTCCGATGTTCGCAAATGAGTTTAATATATTTTAAATCGCGTAAACGCATGCCTCTTCCTACACTAAGAAATTATATCCACCTCGCCGACGGCATATACTCGCGAAAACAGTAGTCTCCCTCCCTTTATGTGTAGGTTTATTTTCGTGGCAGACGTCGACACAGTAAAGTGGTAATTTCAAAAACGGGAGACGGAAATGTCGCAAAATCTTATCAGTTCGATTGGCCCGATCATGCAGCTGGCCTTTGTACCCGATGATTTCGATGCCGCTCTGGCGCATTGGACCAAAACCATGGGGGCAGGTCCGTTTTTTTGGGTTGAGCATGCCGTTTTAGAAAACAAGAAATTTGAGGGCCAGCCTTCAGAAGTCGATTTTGGCCTCGCGCTCGGCTATTGGGGCGACATGCAAATTGAGCTGATCAAACAGCATAATGAGGTGCCGTCGATTTATCGTTCACAGCCCTATCGCGGCTCAGGCGGCATTCACCATGTCTGCTTATTGACCGATAACATTGCAACCGCTCAAGCAAAAACCGAAGCCGCAGGCGGCAAAATTGCCTTTACGGCCGACGCTGGGGATGGCGCTGTATTTTATGCTCATACAGGTGGCGCCGAGGGCTTGGTCGAAGTCCTGCAAATGGGTGCTGGCATGCAGGACTTCTTTGATATGATAAAGGCCGCCTCCATCGATTGGGATGGAAGCGACCCTTTACGCGGTTAAGCGCTTAAATTTTACAGCTTCGGCTTCGGCGCCGATTTATCATTGTTCAAATACCACTGAAGATATTCGTGGAAGAACTGATTACCGCGCTCGTTTTTACCCAAAATAATGCTGTCAAACGCGCCACTTTCAAGCCCGCGCTGGATCTGTTGCCCGACCTTATAGTCCTCATCGCGGACCACCTGGTAAAGCCAATCCATCATCGCGTCTAAGCCCTCGGCATCGGCGGCATCTTTCGGCGGATCTTTGCGGAAGAACATGATCACGGTTTTATTTTTATCCGGCGTCGGTCCAGGAAAGAGTTGCGAGAAGGACGTAATCTCGGGCGCTAGGAAAATCGACACATTGGGGAAAAAGATCCGGACGAAATCATAGCCGTGGTTTTCGATCTCGTCATAGGTTGTCGGATCAACGCCTTTAAGTTTGTCCTCGATAGCAACTTGCGGAAAGGCAATCCGTAAATGCGGCCCAAACGCCTCGTAATGGGTCTTATTGGTAAATGTCCGCGGGTGGATGGTTTCGGGGTGCAGAGCGGCAAAATGATAGCCCTCAAGATAGCCGTCAAAAGCAATTTTCCAGTTCGCGCCTTCAACCTCGCGACTACCGAGATAAGCCCAATTTTTAAAGTCGTGACGGCCAAAATCGTCCAACATGCCTTGGAAGAAACCATCGAGATCCATTTTCTCGCCAGGCGTTAGAATGACAAAAATTAAGCCATGGCGTTCTTCGCAAGGCAAAGCGCGCAAAGCCCGATTTTCTTTGTCGATTTGGCCGAACGTGTCGGCTTCAGCAACCCCCATGAGCTTGCCATCATTGCTATAAGTCCAGCCGTGATAAGGACATGAAAAACGGTTTTTATGCCCGCAGCCGTCCTCAGCCAATGGCGCGCCGCGATGACCACAGACATTTAAAAAGGCGTGCACCTTGCCATCTTTATCGCGGGTCATCAAAACTGGCTTACCAACGGCTTCCATTGCTTTGTAATCGCCAGGATTAGGCATTTCGGCTGAAGCCGCTAAGGCCAGCGGCACCTTCAAGAAAATCAAATCCATTTCTTGTCGCCACTGGTCGGGGTCAAGATAGCTTGAATAGGGAACCTCGGTAATTCGATCGGACTGAAAAGTGCCACCGTCGCGGGCATATTTCAAAATCTCGCCGACTGCATGCGTAATCGCTTCTTTACCCATGATTTTCTCCTTTAAATAAGCTTTTGCTGCCTCAATTGACCACTAGAGGGCGGCTTGGCAAACTGCAAATATGACTAGTTTATTGCGAACGGAGCCGGCCGTAAACAGTTGCTGGCCTAGAATTTTGTGCGCTTTGGGGGAGACGTAATATGACAAAACAAAAATGGGACTGGATCGAAGGCACGCCGCGGCATTTGCAGGCCTATCAAGACCGCTGGTCGAATGTCACAATTGGCGAAATGGCCGCCGATTTGGCTACCCGCCTGCCCAACAGCTCGGTCTTTCCTAACCTCGACGGCGACTGGAGCTACAAGCGCATCTACGAAGATGCCAAAGCGCTGGTTTTTGCTTTACAAGAAAAGGGCTTGCACGTCGGCGACGTGATCAGCTTTCAAACGCCCAACTGGGCGGAAGCCTGCGTCATTAATATCGCGGCGGCCTTGGGGGGGTTCTTGATCAATCCCATTGTAATCATCTACCGCCACGCCGAGCTACGCTACATGCTCGCCGATTGCCGTGCCAAAGTATTTTTCGTTTGCGAAAGCTTCAATAAATTCGACTTCGCCGCCATGATGGACGAGTTACGGCCACAATTACCAGATCTTGAGCATGTCGCTTATATTCGTGGCTCCGACCCCGACAGCAGCTACGAGGCCTTGATACAGCGCGGTCGCGAGATCAGCGGCACTTTGCCGAAAGTTAATCCAACCGATATTAAGCTCATTCTCTATACGTCGGGCACCACCGGACGCCCGAAAGCTGTATTGCATAGCCACAATACTTTGGCTCGGGCGGCAGAGGCATCGCTGGCGCATTGGAAAATTGCCAAGGGCGCGCATTTTCTGATGCCGTCGCCGGTCACCCATATTAGTGGCTACTCCAACGGGCTGGAGCTTCCCTTTATTGGCGAAACCCGCACCATCTTGATGGAAAGTTGGAACGCCGAAGCGGCAGTCAAGCTAATCGAAGACTATCATGTCGTCGGCACCGTTGCGGCGACGCCTTTTTTACAAGAAATGGTCAATGTCGCTGTCGCCGATGGCAAACAATTGCCGAGCCTTATTTCCTTCGCCTGCGGTGGCGCCGCCGTGCCGCCCGAAATTGTGCGCACCGCCAACAGCAAACTGGCCAATAGTTTTGCCTTCCGCGTGTTCGGCAGCTCCGAGGTGCCGCTGGTGACTTTGGGGTATCAGGGCGCGGCGCAGGCCGAGCTTGCCGCAACAACCGATGGTGAAATTGTCGATTACGAAGTTCGGATTGTGGACGATGCGGGTCTAGACGTGGCGCAAGGCCAAGATGGCGAAATCTGGGCCAGGGGTCCTGCGATGATGCTCGGCTATGCTGACCCCGATGATACCAAGGATGCAATTTCGGAAGACGGTTTCTTCAAAACCGGCGACATTGGCTTTATCTCACCAGAAGGCGCGTTAGTCATTTCTGGTCGGAAGAAAGACCTGATCATTCGCGGCGGTGAAAATATCAGCGCTAAGGAAATTGAAGATGTCTTGCATCAGTATGATTTGGTGCGCGAAGCAGCCGTCGTCGCCATGCCGCACGCCCGCCTGGGTGAAGGCATTTGTGCCTTTATCATTGCAAAAGACGCCGGCTGTTCGACCGAAGACCTACTAGCGCATGTGGCGCAGTTTGGTTTAGCCAAACAGAAAACCCCCGAGCGATTTGTTTTCGTCGAGGATTTTCCGCGAACGGCTTCCGGTAAAATTCGTAAAGATCAATTGCGTATCATCATCCGCGAGATGATGGAGCAAGCGGACTGATCCTATTTTGCATGCGCTTCGATGCTGGCCGCCATTTCTTTATTGGTCGGATTGCGACGCAAAGTGAGACCGCCATTGACTTGGAAGTTTTCACCCGTCATGTAGCACTCGTCGCTGCTGACCCATGCAATCGCCGCGGCAATGTCATCGGACGTGCCGATGCGGCCAAGCGGATAAGACGGAATAAAGGCTTCAAAAACACCGGGGGTTTCTTTGGCGCCTGCCGTCATCGGCGTATCGGTGAGGCCGGGAGAGATCGTATTAGCGCGAATGCCCTGCTCACCAAATTCATTGGCGATACAACGAATAACATGATCAAAGCCGGCTTTGGTGCCCATATAAGCGGCATGGTCGTTCAACATAATTTTGGCCGTCGCCGAGCTAATTTGAATCAACGAGCCGCCTTCTTTCATAATGCGGATAACCGCTTGGAAGAACATGTAAGGGCCGATGAATTGCAAATCGGTCATGCGGCGTAAATCATCCTCGGACGTATCCAAAAATGGCGTCAAAAGCCCCCAACCAGTTGCATTGACCGCAATATGCACCGTGCCATGATCCTTGGCGATTTTCGCCGTCATCGCGTCGATATCAGATTTCTTCGTAATATCGCATTGTACGAAATCACCCTTAATTTCCTTGGCAATTGCTTCAAGCGGCTCCTTATGGCGACCTGCCACAATCACACGAGCACCATCGGCCGTCAGGCGGCGTGCAATAACCTGGCCCATATTATCTTTGCCGGCCGCGCCAATCACCAATGCTATTTTGCCTTTTAAATTCGCCATGTTAAATCCCCTCATTGTTGTCCCCGTAGACACTACGGGGTTTGCATAAAGCATGTTACGGAGAAGCTTAACACTCGCAATAGCCTTTTCACCCTAGTTTGATTGCTAGGTAACTTTTTCCACCAGCACGCTAAGCTGAAGTCAGAGGATAGGAGGATATCTCGGATGGATTTAGGTCTAAAAGGAAAGAAAGTCATACTAACAGGCGGCAGCCGCGGTATTGGTCGCGCCGCCCTCGATATTTTTGCCAAGGAAGGCTGTGACATTGGTTTCTTCTCACGCAATGCCGAGCAAGTAGCCGAAACTGCCGCCGCTTTGTCGAAATCGGGTGGTAAAGTTATCGGCGAAGCGCTCGATATTAGTGATCTTGACGCCTACCAAGCATGGCTAGCCAAAACCGCAAATGCGCTAGGTGGATGCGATATTTTTGTACCCAATGTCAGCGCCTCGGGTGCTGGCGCGACGGGCGATTGGGATACTTGCGTTAATTACGACATCAAAGGCACGGCCCTCGGCTGCGAGGCCCTGATGCCTTTCCTCGAGAAGTCGAAGAGCGCTTCGGTCGTTGTCATGGCGAGCACAGCGGGTCTCGAGACTTTTATCGTACCGCAAGCCTATAATGCGATTAAGGCGGCGCTGATCACCTATGCCAAGCAATTGGGGCAAGAGATTGGCAAGAACGGCATCCGGGTAAACTGTGTCTCACCCGGCCCCATTCGGTTCCCCGGGGGCAATTGGGAAGCGATCGAAGGCGCTATGCCTGATCTTTATAATGCCACACTCGGGCAAATGGCCCTCGGTCGTTTCGGTACGCCCGAAGAAGTTGCCAATGCTGTGGTGTTCCTCGCCAGCCCAGCTGCGAGCTATATCACCGGCACAAATATTATTGTCGATGGTGGTTATACCAAGCGCGTGCAGTTCTAAGCGCGACACTTGCATAGCATTTAAAAACGGCGGCCTCAGGCCGCCGTTCTTTTATCGCGATCAGGTTGGGCTAATATCGAGTATAAGCTTGCCGTTATTACCGCCCGAGAACAGCAACATGAAGGCCTCATAGGCATTTTCAATTCCAGCCTCGATATGCTCGTCGGCGACCACTTTACCTTCGCTAATCCATTGCCCCATTTCGACCGCCCCTTCGGCAAAACGCGGTGCATAGTCGCGGATCAAAAAGCCTTGGATCTTGGCTTGCTTAACAATCAGTTGCCAAATATGGCGCGCACCGACATGTTCACTATTATACTCGCTGATTAACCCGCAGAGCACGACACGGGCATGCTCGTTAATGACGTGCAAGCCCGCATCGAGAATATCGCCGCCGACATTTTCAAAAATAACATCAACACCGTTAGGGGCGGCGGCCTCCATTTCGGCAATCAAGGCGGTGAGATCTTTACCGCGATAATCAATCGCAGCATCGAAGCCATAACGCTCGGTCAGGCGCTTACACTTTTCAGCGCCACCCGCCACGCCAATGGTCCGACAGCCTTTCAACTTAGCGATCTGGCCGACCAGCGAGCCAACAGCGCCAGCAGCGCCCGTGACCAGAACAGTTTCTCCGCTTTTGGGCTGGCCAGCATCGAGCAAGCCAAAATAAGCCGTCATGCCGACGGCGCCCAAGACTGATAAATAATTGGTCACGCTCGGCACCAGCGACGCGTCGATCGGCGCGGTAAAGCCATCAATGGTGACGGTTGAATATTCCTCAATACCATTGAGCCCCAAAACCCACTGCCCTTCAACAAAATCCGGATTGGCCGATTGGTATACTTGCCCGACTGTGGTGGCCCTTACGGGCGCGCCTAATTCCACTGGCGGCAAATAAGACGGGACATCGTCGAGCCATCCCCGAATTGCAGGATCTAGGGAGGCAAAATGATTTCGCACAATAAATCCACCCTTTGGTGGCGCAGCGAGGTCTTCTTCAAGCAGCTCGAAATCCGATGCTTTAGGATTACCCTGCGGACGGCTCTTCAGAATAAAGCGGCGATTTTTTGTCATACTAACCTCCCAGTGCCTATCTCCAGAATGGACATAGAACAGAAATGATTTTTAATTAGCTTTCAGCATAAGGTTCGAAAACAGGCGCCGACGACTATCCTTTAGAAGAGGATCGAGATGTATAATATCGGCATAAAGTATAGGCTCAAGAGAGAACAAAATGGGTCGATTGCAGAATAAAATAGCTTTGGTGACGGGGGCGGCTTCACGCCCGGGTTTGGGCAGCGCCATTGCCGAACGGTTTGCTGCCGAGGGTGCCTTTGTCTATTTAACTGATATTGATGCACCAGGGGTGAACCAAGTCGCTGAGGAAATCGTTCAAAAAGGCGGACAAGCAACGGCGTTGCATCACGACGTTGCCAAAGAAAGTGATTGGGATCAGGTTTTTGCGACCATTAGAGCCTCTCATGGTCGGCTTGACGTCATGGTCAACAATGCTGGTATTTCCCTCCTCAGTACGATCGATGCGCAATCGACCGAGAATTATATGAAGGTGATGGACATTAATATGCACGGCGTTTTCTTCGGAACTCATCGCGCCGTCGCCTTGATGCGCGAAGTCGGCGAAGGCGGCTCCGTGATCAATATGTCTTCGATTTGCGGTATTGTCGGCGTACCCGGAACTTCGGCTTATGCCGCAACCAAGGGCGGTGTGCGCTTGCTCAGCAAAACCATTGCCGTCGAGACGGCGAAAGACCAAATTCGTGTTAACACGCTACATCCCGGCATGATTATGACCAATATTCAAACCGCCGCTATTCGCGAGAACCCGGCCAATTACGACACATTCGTCGCTGGAATTCCGATGGGATATATTGGTGAACCTGAAGATGTCGCCAATTGCGCTCTGTTTCTCGCCTCTGATGAGTCGCGTTACATCACAGGCACTGAAATCACGATTGACGGTGGTATTACAGCCGCTTAAAGCGGCGATAAATCAAGTTCAGCGTGTGATCGCTTATGCGATCCCACACCCTACATGGGGAGCGGGCGAACGCCGGAAATGTCGTATACTTGCACCGTCGAGGCAAGCATCTTGCCACCATATTTGGCAAAGAAATCAGCAATCCAAGGCTGCGTGAAATGCACGGCGAGGGCTTGATCGTTTTCCCATATTTCCATGACATTGATTAAGCCGGAGGCGGCATCTTCCACCAATAGCGAATAGTGATGGCAGCCATCTTCGGCGCGCACTTTGTCTACCATAGCCGCGACGTCAGCTTCAAATTCGCTGATCAAGGCAGGGTCAAAATTCATCGTTCCAGCAACAAATATCATATCAGTCTCCTCCACAGTGCCGTCATATCGATCTAGCAAAATAGTCTCGCAGGTTTTACTATTCTGTAAAGACTAGTCATTAGGGCAGTACCGCCTTTGTGTGCACTCAAGCACTCTAGGCGCATATGGAGAGGAGATTTTTATGTCACAAAAACCCGACTTAGCCGATTTGGTTAACAAATTTTATGCTGCTTCAGCTGCTGGCGACTTTGCTCTCACCCGCAGCATGATGACGGACGATTTCAAAATCACCGAGTCCGATGATTTGCCTTTTGGCGGCGTTTATTCCGGCAAAGGCGCTCTGGAAGAGCTGTATGCCAAAGTGATGGGCATGATGAATATCGCCGAGCTGAAGCACAGCCACATGATGGTTGGTGATGGTTGCGTTTGTTGCATGGTTCACTTGGTTCCAGCCTCGGGCGGCGAACCGATTACGCTAATGGAGCTGTTCTTATTCGACGGCGAATTGCTCGCCGAAATCCGCCCCTATTATTTCAATACGGCGCGGGTCAAAGAAATCTGCGGCGCCTAAATACGCTTAAAGTTTCAGAACCGTTTTCGCGACGATATTGGCCTGCACCTCATTGGTGCCGCCGAATATCGTCCAGGCGCGGCTATTGAGGTAGCGAGCGGGCGCGGCGCGAGCGGCCTCAGCCAAGAAGGGCGATGCTATATTCTGGCCTGGTAAGGCATCGGCCGATGTCATTTGCAAGCCAGCCGGCCCATACATATGCATTTCAAACTCGTCGATTTCTTGCCGTAGCGACGAGGTCACCAGTTTAATCACTGAGGTCTGCGGGCCAGCGGGGCGCCCTTTACTGATATCATTTAGGATTTTTAATTCTGTGACCTCAAGCGCTTCCGCCCGCAGCCGTAACTTTGCAAGCTTGCTCCGCCATTTTTTATCCTGATCCAAAGCTTGCGTCTCACGAAAGGTGATATCCTTGGCGCGGCGTTCAATGCGGCGCAAGTCGGCGAGCAAGCGCGGTGCATGACAAGAGCCGCCGCGTTCATTCTCGAGCAAAAACTTCGCAATCTCCCAGCCTTGTCCTTCTTCTCCGATCAAATGCGCGGCTGGCGCTTCGGCATTATCGAAGAAAATTTGATTGACCTCGTGATACCCCGACAGCGTCAGGATCGGCCGGATTGTAATGCCGGGCTGGTTCATATCGACCAAAATAAAGCTAATCCCTTTTTGCGGGCGATCGGATTTTTCCGTCCGCAACAAACAGAAAATCCAATTCGCATGTTGCGCATGCGTCGTCCAAATTTTCGTGCCATTAATGCGATAGACGTCACCGTCGCGCACCGCAGTGGTTTTCAAGCTGGCAAGGTCGGAACCCGAATTCGGTTCAGAAAAGCCCTGACACCAATAATGCTCGCCCGATAAAACCGCCGGCAAGAAGCGTTGTTTTTGCTCGTCAGTGCCATAAGCGCATAAAACGGGCCCCAAGAGCTTCAGCCCCATGACAGCCAAGCTCGGAGCTCCGGCTTCGGCACATTCCTTTTCGAAAATATAATGCTGGATCGGGCTCCAGCCCGTACCGCCATTGGCAACCGGCCAATGCGTCGCCAGCCAACCCTTGCGGTTCAACGCCGCCGCCCACGGCAAGCCAAATTCAGGCTCGATAAAAACCCCCGTCGCATGCGCCGCGGCGTCGCGCATTTCCAGCGTCAACTCGGCCTCCAAAAAGGCGCGGACCTCATCACGAAATGCCAAATCAGCATCTGAAAACAAACCCTGCATACGCGACCCCTAACGACTTAAAATAGTGACTGCAGACACGCCTGGGGCGCCGTAGACATGGGTATAAGCGGTTTTCGGATCACCTTGAACTTGCCGCTTGCCGGCTTGGCCGCGAAGCTGCACAACATTCTCGTAAACTTGCCGCAACCCCGAGGCGCCGATCGGCTCGCCACAGGCTAGGCAACCGCCATCTGTATTGACCGGCAATTGACCATTAAGCTTGGTTCGGCCTTCGGCGAGCCATGCTTCTTGCTCACCATGTTCGCAAAAACCATTTTCGGCCATGTGCATAATCTCAGCGCCAGACTCGGTATCCTGCAATTGCGCGACATCAATATCCTCAGGCCCGATGCCAGCTTTATTGAACGCATCGCGCGAAGCAATCGCCGTCGCCGTGCCGCCCACATTGAGCGAGGCCGACGGTTGGAACACTTCGAAAGAATTGGCGGGGCGCGTCCGCATAACCGCCGCTTCGAGCCGAATGAATGGCAAGCCCAATTGTTTGGCGCGCGCTTCAGAAGCTAATATCAACGCCACGCCCCCCTCGGCAGGAGAACAAAACATATATTTGCGCAACGGATCGGAGATTAAATCACTGCTCATGATTTCGTCGAGCGGCACCGGTGCCCGACGCCACGCATGATCAGCCAATGCCCCGTTCTCAAAAGCTTTTTCGGCCACCCGCCCCAAAGTTACCTCGCTAATGCCGTAATCATGCATATAGCGCTGGATCTTAACGCCAAAAAATTGCGTCGTAATCATATAGCCTTGCTCGCCATACCATTGCGGCAGGCCCCATTCTTCCGGCTTGG
>JAYODZ010000152.1:0-3676 GCA_038106515.1 Rhodobiaceae bacterium | reverse complement strand
CTTTTGGTCGTATCCCCCAAATCGTTGAGATGCCCAATCTGATCGAGGTTCAAAAGGAATCTTACGATCAATTCCTTCAGGTCAAAAACCCTGAGCAAGGCCGCGACGAGCAAGGTCTAGAGGCCGTCTTTAAGTCTGTTTTCCCGATTGCGGATTTTGGCAATACGGCGCTTCTAGAGTTCGTGTCCTATGAATTCGAAGCTCCAAAATATGATGTTGATGAGTGCCAGCAACGCGGCATGACCTTCGCAGCGCCCCTCAAAGTCACCCTCCGTTTGGTTGTGTTTGATGTTGATGAGGAAACGGGCGCGCGGTCAATTCGCGGTATTAAAGAACAAGAAGTTTATATGGGCGATCTGCCCTTTATGACCAGTAACGGGACCTTCGTTGTCAACGGCACAGAGCGCGTTATTGTTTCGCAAATGCACCGTAGTCCCGGTGTTTTCTTTGACCATGACAAAGGTAAGACGCACGCTTCCGGTAAGCTGTTATTTGCCGCGCGGGTGATCCCTTACCGTGGCTCGTGGTTGGATTTTGAGTTCGACGCCAAAGATATTTTGCATGTCCGTATTGACCGCCGCCGCAAACTTCCGGCCACGGTTTTGTTGCATGCGCTTGATTTCGCCTCGGATGAAATCCTCAATTTGTTCTATGGCAAAGTCGCCTATAAGCGTACCAAGGATGCTTGGGAAACGCCGTTTAATGTTGAGCAGCGTCGCGGCAGCAAACCGGCTTATGATTTGATCAACGCTAAGACCGGCAAACTTGTTGTTGAAGCCGGCAGCAAGCTGACACCGCGCATGGCACGTAAGCTGAAAGAGGATGGCCTCGAAACATTGCGCGTTGGCGATGCCGAATTGATTGGCCGTTTTCTGGCTGAAGAAATCGTCAATTTCGAAACCGGTGAAATCTTTGCCGAAGCCGGTGATGAAATCACGGAAGACAGCCTCGCGGCTCTGTTGGACGCCGGCTACACTGAAATTACCACCCTCGATATTGATCTCGTGAACAAAGGCCCGTTCATTCGTAATACGCTAATGGCGGATAAATCCTCCGACCGGAATTCGGCTTTGGAAGAAATTTACCGTGTAATGCGCCCCGGCGAGCCGCCAACCCCGGAGACAGCTGGCGCGCTGTTTGACAGCTTGTTCTTCGATGCCGAGCGTTACGACTTGTCTTCGGTTGGTCGCGTTAAAATGAATATGCGTCTCGATCTAGATTGCCCCGATGATATTCGCGTTCTGCGCAAGGAAGACATTGTCTCAGTTATGCAGACGCTGGTCGACCTCCGCGATGGCCGCGGCGATATCGACGATATCGATAATCTTGGCAACCGTCGCGTCCGCTCGGTCGGCGAGCTGATGGAAAATCAGTTCCGCGTTGGACTGTTGCGGATGGAGCGGGCGATTAAAGAACGGATGAGTTCGCTCGACATCGACACCGTGATGCCGCACGACCTGATCAATGCGAAACCTGTGGCCGCCGCCGTGCGTGAGTTCTTTGGCTCGTCGCAGTTGTCACAATTTATGGATCAAACCAATCCGCTGTCGGAAATCACCCACAAACGCCGTCTTTCGGCGCTGGGGCCAGGTGGTCTGACGCGCGAGCGTGCTGGTTTTGAAGTGCGCGACGTGCACCCAACCCATTATGGTCGAATTTGCCCGATTGAAACGCCAGAGGGGCCAAATATTGGCCTGATTAACTCGCTTGCGACCTTTGCCCGGGTGAATAAATACGGCTTCATCGAAAGCCCTTATCGTCGCGTGGTTGACGGCAAGGTGACCGACGAAGTGGTGTATTTGTCGGCTATGGAAGAAGCCCGTTACCGTGTGGCGCAGGCTAATATTGCCATCGCCAGCAATGGCAAGATCGAAGAAGATTTGGTCAACTGCCGGATCAATGGCGATTTCGAAATGGTCACACCCGATATGGTGAACCTGATTGATGTTTCGCCGAAGCAGATTGTTTCGGTGGCCGCTGCCCTGATCCCATTCCTTGAAAATGACGACGCCAACCGCGCTTTGATGGGTTCGAACATGCAACGTCAGGCTGTGCCTTTGTTGCAAGCTGAGGCGCCGCTGGTCGGGACAGGCATGGAAGAGGTTGTCGCCCGCGATAGTGGAGCGGCCATTACCGCCCGCCGATCTGGCGTGGTCGATCAAGTCGACGCAACCCGCATCGTGATCCGTGCCACCGAAGAAACCGATGCCTCGAAATCGGGGGTTGATATTTATAATCTTCGGAAGTTCCAACGGTCGAACCAGTCGACCTGTATCAACCAACGGCCGCTGGTGCGGGTTGGTGATCGGGTCGAGCGGGGCGATGTTGTGGCCGATGGTCCATCGACGGAGCTCGGCGAATTGGCGCTGGGACGCAATGTGCTCGTCGCTTTTATGCCTTGGAACGGTTACAACTTCGAAGACTCAATCCTGATCTCAGAACGGATTGTGCGCGATGACGTCTTTACCTCAATTCATATTGAGGAATTCGATATTATGGCACGCGATACCAAGCTGGGGCCGGAAGAGATCACTCGGGATATTCCCAATGTCGGTGAAGAGGCGCTTCGCAACCTCGATGAGGCTGGTATCGTCTATATCGGTGCCGAAGTGCACCCCGGTGATATTCTGGTCGGCAAAATTACACCAAAAGGCGAAAGCCCGATGACGCCAGAGGAAAAACTCTTGCGTGCGATCTTCGGTGAAAAAGCATCTGATGTTCGCGATACATCGCTTCGTCTGCCGCCCGGTACATCGGGCACGGTGGTCGAAGTGCGCGTCTTTAACCGTCATGGTATCGACAAAGATGAGCGCGCCTTGGCGATCGAGCGCGAGGAAATCGAGCTTTTGGCGAAAGACCGCGACGACGAGATGAATATCTTGCAACGCAACGTCTATAACCGTTTGGCGACACTATTGGTCGGTAAGCAGGCAGCCGCTGGCCTAAAAGCCATTGATGCCGATGCTAAAATCACACAAGCCATGCTGGATGATTTACCCCGCAGTCAGTGGTGGGATATTGCGCTGAAAAATGACGGCGCGATGAGCGAGCTCGAGGCCATGCGGCGTCAGTTCGACGAAGCCAAAAAAGCGCTTGAAGAGCGCTTTGAAGATAAAGTCGATAAACTGCAACGCGGCGACGAATTGCCCCCGGGCGTCATGAAAATGGTGAAAGTTTATGTCGCCATTAAGCGTAAACTTCAACCCGGCGATAAGATGGCCGGTCGTCACGGTAACAAAGGTGTGATTAGCCGCATCGTTCCTGTGGAAGACATGCCTTACCTCGACGACGGAACGCCGGTTGACATTGTGCTTAACCCGCTCGGCGTGCCGAGCCGGATGAATGTCGGGCAGATCCTGGAAACCCACCTTGGTTGGGCTTGCGCCAATATTGGTAAGCAGATCGATGATGCTTTGAAAGCATACGAGCAACAAGGCAAAGTCGAGAATGTACGCCAGATTTTGGCCAAGGTTTATCCTGATGATCAGTTGGTCTCGGAGATGGAAGACGGCCAAATGATCGAGATGAGCCATACCTTGCGCAAAGGTGTGCCGATTGCAACGCCAGTCTTTGATGGTGCGCATGAGGTTGATATTGTCGATATGCTTGGCGCCGCTGGCGTCGACGTATCAGGTCAGGTGCAATTGCGTGACGGTCGGACAGGCGATTATTTCGA
>JAYODZ010000151.1:0-3677 GCA_038106515.1 Rhodobiaceae bacterium | reverse complement strand
GATCATAGCCCGACAGGTTCTGCTTCGGTACTTGCCCAGCTTGCAGGATAGTACAGCCTTGCGCTGTCGACTGACCCGCATTACACGGAGCGATGAAGGTTCCATATTGCGACTTCAGATATGCAACCGATCCCATCAACGTTAACCCAGGAGAGCTTTCTGGTGTATAGCTCACTTGGATCTCGGCACCTTCGGTATCAGCGCTACCCGCATTATACGTCACATAGGCAAACACAGGCGCATTGAAGAAGTCGAGTTGCAGATCTTTATACTCATAAGAGAAGACTTCTGCGGCAACGGTCAGGCTGTTGTTCAAGAAGCTGCCTTTTAAGCCCGCTTCAAAACCATCAACCGACTCCGGCTTAAAGGTAAAGTCGTCGACCGTTCCCGAAATCACGCCCAAGATACCGCTATTGGAGAAACCACCCGATTTATAACCTTCTTTATAGGCACCATAAATCGAGACCTGATCATTCAATTCATGGCGAACAGTGAATTCCGAAACGGTCTCATCAAAAGTTTGATCGGCTACTACAGTTCCTTGAAAGAAGAGCCCTGTGTAATTAGGGTTCACATAATGTTGTGTGAAGTAGGAATCCTTGTCTTCCTCAATATAGCGAACCCCATAGGTGACTTGCGTGGCGTCGGTTACGTCGTAGCGGAGTTCGCCATAAACTGACACGGTTTTATTGTCAGTTGCCGAATCCTTATCGTAAGCAACATATTCATGCGCTGGATCGGCAGAGTTCCGCGCGCCCGCAAATAGAACGTCTTGTAAGAAGGTGCGCTCCATGTCTTGGTAGTAAGCACCGAGAACATAATTCAAAGGACCATCGCTTTTCGAGTTCATACGAACTTCAATCGCTGTGTTGTCCATTTCGTTATGCTCGGCAGCAAATGTTGCCGTGATGCCACCACCGTCATAGTCGCCGACCCAGTTGGTTTCATTTTCGTGATAGTTGAAAACGGCCAAGAAGTCGTGCGTATCGCCCTCATATTTTGCCGACAGCGTCATCCCCGATGATTCAAAATCTTCACCGAGATTGCCGCCAAATGCACCAATGCGAGAATTCATATTGACCATTTGAAGTGGGATTTGGTTTTCAGCTTTTGCCCAATCCTTCCGGCATTCTTCGCCAGCGGCAGCAACAGGTTGCCCGCCAACAACTGTATGCGGCACACCGTTCAAGGCGTTACACACGCCGCGCTCACGACCACCAGTGGAGGAGTTGGTTTCGTAATCGCCTGTTGACAACTTAAGATTGAGGTTCAGCCGGTCAGTCGCTTGATAATCGAGCGTCAGACGGGCATAGCTGTTTTCTTCACCCGGCCAATACGCGTCTGACCGCGTATGATTGGGGAGAACCAAGACGGCATTGCCGTTGGCTGCGTCGCGTGTTGTGTAAGTATCAGCCACTGCGGTGTTTTTGATGTAACCGTCATTGCTATCCAAGGTCCGAATAGCCAAGCGGACACCAAGCTTGTCTGACAGCGGTGCCGAGAAAACGCCTTCAACAGCAAACTGCTCTTGTTCGACTTCATAGGAGGTTCGGATAATTCGCTCGACCGTATCGCCCGGATTATTGGTCTCGAGCGAAATCACACCTGCCGTCGCGTTTTTACCAAAGAACAAAGCTTGCGGCCCTTTGAGAATGGAGACTTGCTTCATGTCAAAGGTGCCTTCATTGATCACGCGGCCATTTGGATAATAAACGCCATCAACGATCACGGCGACTGACTGCTCAATACCGATACTGCTAAATGTTGGACCAATACCGCGCATAAAGATCGTGCCACCATTACCTGAAGCGCCGCGCGCAAGGCTGACAGTCGGATCGATTTGGGCAATATCGTCAAAAGAAACAACCCCATAATTCTGGAGTTTCTTCTCATCCATGACCGAAATCGCAACGGGGATGTCCCGAATACTTTCATTGGTACCCCGCGCTGTTACCACGATCTCATCAACCGAACTCGGTGATTGTGCGTAAGCGCTTAAGCTACCCGCCAATATTAAAAAGCCTGATAAGAGGCCTAACCGTCGTCCCATAACTCTTCCTCCCTCTGTTTTAGAGACCGAAGCGAAGTTTTAAGACGATCGATCCCCCCCCCGCTCAGGCCTTAGGTTATCGACAACCTTAAAAAGGTAGCATAAGTTTTACCTTTGACAACAATTGAAGCGCTTTACCTAACTTATTCGATAAGTGCTGATTTCTTGCTCAAGTAACTTATGCCGCCTCTTGCTTCGCGCCTTTGAGCGCGCGAAACCCTAGAATAAGCCGCAATCTCCTGAACTGCTGGCTTGCTCTTATCTCGATAAATCGCGACACTAGCTTCAGGCCAAGAGGCGAGAGGAGAAGACAATATGAGCAATATTGCTGATTACATGAACCAAGCCACCCAAGAGGCGCGGGCGATTGATGCTCTGCCGCCAGACACAAAACTGCGCCCCATTAGCAAGGTCGGTATTATTGGCGCTGGCACGATGGGTGGCGGTATCGCGATGAATTTTGCTTCGGTCGGCATTCCTGTCACGCTGGTCGAGACGACGCAAGACGCGCTCGATCGCGGGCTCCGCGTCATCCGCGCGAATTACCAGCGTTCCGCTGATCGCGGGCGTTTTCCGCAAGAAGAAGTAGAGGCCCGCATGGGCCGCCTAACCGGTGTTTTGGACATGGCGGCTTTGGCCTCGTGTGATTTGATTATCGAAGCTGTATTCGAGGATATGGCGCTTAAGAAAAATATTTTTACCCAACTCGACACGATCGCAAAAGCGGGCACTATTTTGGCAACCAACACATCAGCGCTAAACATTGATGAGATTGCGGCCGTCACCGCGCGGCCTGGTGATGTGATCGGCTTGCATTTCTTTTCACCTGCCAATGTTATGAAGCTGCTCGAAATCGTTCGCGCCCGCGAGACGGCCGATGATGTCGTCGCTACCTCCATGCAGCTTGCGATCACGATCGGCAAGATTGCGACGCTGGTCGGTGTTTGCCCCGGCTTTGTTGGTAATCGTATTTTGGCGGCGCGTCAGCGCGAGGCCAACGCGCTGGTCAATCGCGGTGTCTTGCCGTGGGATATTGACGCCGCCTTTAATAATTTCGGGTTCAAAATGGGCCCGTTCCAAATGTCGGATCTCGCGGGTCTCGATATTGGCTGGAAAAAGGGCGCAAAAACGGCCAACCCAATCCGCGACGCGTTGTGCGAGCTTGATCGGCGTGGGCAGAAAGTCGGGGCTGGGTTCTACGACTATGACGCCGATCGCCAGCGGCAACCCTCGGCCGTGACCGAAAAAATTATTGCCGACATCACCGGTATCCCCGCCGGCCAATCGGGCTTGAGCGAGGCCGACATTCTTGCCCGCTGTTTGCACCCGATGATCAATGAAGCGGTTCTGATCTTGGAAGATAATAAGGCGCAGCGCCCCAGTGATATTGATGTCATTTGGTCTTATGGCTATGGCTGGCCGGCTGATACGGGTGGGCCGATGGCCTATGGTGATTTAATCGGTGCCGCGCCCGTGCTGGCGACAATGCAGGCACTGGCGGCTGAGGGGGCCGAGGTTAAGCCGGCGGCAACGCTCGCGGCTCTAGCACACGATGGCGGCCGCTTTGTTGACCTTGATCTTGGCGGCCTTAAGACCCGTTAATGCGCTGATCGTGGATGGCGCAGAA
>JAYODZ010000150.1:0-3705 GCA_038106515.1 Rhodobiaceae bacterium | reverse complement strand
CGACCGGTCCTTTTGCCTGAGAGTTTCCGAGGGCGGTTGCTCCTTCGGCCCCGCTTTCGCGGTGTCTCCCGGTCGGTTTAAGCAAGGGTCAAAATAAACTGACAAAGCCGAGAGTCAATGCCCCTCGGGCTAAGGCGCTATTGCGATGGCAGGTCGGGCGAACTCAGACGCTGTTTTCGCCGCTCGCGATTACCTGCCAGCTGGTCTTGCGAGAGCCGAAAACCGACCAGCAGACGCACGACCCCCGGCAACTGCCCTTCCGCCAACATAAAGCGCATTGTATTGAATTCATGTGTGAAATTTCCAGCAGGCCCGGCGCTTTGCATATCGGTGCCATCAATTTCAACGGTCTCGACAAGTTCTGCGAGAATGGTGTCATCTGGCGCGACGGCGGCAACAAAAATATCCACGGAAAAATCCGAGCGCGGCGCCTGTTGCGGATTATAGAGGTCAAGATACCCCGCAATCTCGGTATCCGATTCGACCTCACGCGTCACAAAGGCCGAGCACGTCGACTGCACGCCACGAATTTTAACTTCGAAATCTGGCTTGTCGGCAGGGCTAGGCCAGCTATCCGCCGTGGCAACAATAACCGGCGACGGGCATCGGAACTGTGACATCTCGTCGAGCCCGCAGCCAGTCAGCACAAGTAGCGCCGTGGCCATCGCGAAAAGGGACAATTTTTTGTAATTCTTGTGCGTCAAAACTGAGCCCATTTTCGTTCCTCTTTTCCTTACCCCACTCAATCAGCAGAAGCCTGTGGCCTTTACTCCGTCGGTTACAGTCGGTTTGGCTTGACCAGCCATAGCGTCGACCGCTAAGACGAAACATATGTGGCGACACTAAACAAAGTCCCCGCAACGGACAAGTGGTAATCAAATGCATTTCGCAACCGCATTTTGTAGGTAAATGAGAGCAGCGTGCAGGCAGCAACAAAACAGCTTACTTTGATCGCGCCACGCGGCTTTTGCGCTGGGGTCGATCGCGCCATCAAAATTGTAGAGCAAGCTCTCAAACAATATGGCGCTCCGGTTTATGTCCGCCATGAGATCGTTCATAATCAGCGCGTGGTCGAGACCTTGGAGGCGCAAGGGGCCATATTTATTGATGAACTCGATGAGGTGCCAGACGGCGTGCCCGTGATTTTCTCGGCGCATGGAGTTCCCAAGTCCGTGCCGCAGCAAGCGACAGAGCGCGGCCTATCCTACCTCGATGCGACCTGCCCACTGGTCTCGAAAGTGCATATTGAAGCTAGCCGCCACGAAGAAGACGGGCGTCATATTCTGCTGATTGGCCATCATGGCCATCCAGAAGTGATCGGCACCATGGGGCAAGTTGTGCAAGGCCGCATGAGCTTGATCGAAACCCCGGACGATGCGCTAAATTTTCAAACCAAAGCCCCTGATAATCTTGCTTATGTCACCCAAACAACCCTGTCGGTTGACGACACGGCCGACATCATTGCGATTTTAACGCGGCGCTTTCCGTCGATCAAAGCGCCTCATAAGGAAGATATTTGCTACGCCACAACCAATCGGCAAGATGCAGTCAAGCGCGTCGCCGCCGATCTGGATCTATTATTGGTGATTGGCTCGGAGACATCATCCAACTCGAAGCGGCTGGTTGAAGTGGCGCTCAAGGCTGGTTGTAAAGCGGCGCATTTAATTGCCGATCATAATGCCATTGACTGGGATCTGGTCGAGACCAGCACCGCGATTGGCTTGACGGCTGGGGCTTCGGCGCCGGAGGAGATCGTGTCGGAAGTGATCGCGGCGTTCCAAACCCGCCACCAGCTCGAGGTCGATGAATTTGTCGACCGCACCGAGTCGGTGCATTTTAACTTGCCGCGTGAACTCAGGAGTTAATCCATGGCCGTCTATACCGAGGTAACCCCCGACGATTTGACGCAATTATTGGATGCTTATGACGTCGGTTCGCTGGTTTCGGTTAAAGGCATTGCTGAGGGAGTCTCAAACAGCAACTTTCTGCTCGAGACCGATCAAACGCGTTATATTTTAACGCTCTATGAGCAGGCGATGGCGCCCGAGGATGTGCCGTTTTTTCTTAACCTGATGCAGCATTTGGCGCAGCACGGCATATCCTGCCCCTTGCCGGTCGCGCGCCGCGATGGCGCGCTATCGAGCGAGGTGGCGGGCCGCCCCGCCGCGCTGGTCAGCTTTTTAGACGGCCGAGGGGTCCGCTTTCCCCAACCCGACCACTGCGCCGCCGTCGGCGCGGCGCTGGCACAGCTCCACATAGCGGGACAAGATTTTTCAATGCATATGGACAATGCGCTCGGACATGCGCACTGGCGAGAGCTTTACAACCGCAATGCCAAACAGGCCGATCAAGTCATGCCGGATATGGCGCGTGAAATAGAGCGCGAGCTTGATCGCCTCGACGCCGCTTGGCCGCAGGATCTTCCGCGCGGCATTATTCACGCCGACTTATTCCCCGATAATGTCTTTTTTCAAAACGGGCAGTTAAGCGGTTTGATAGATTTCTATTTCGCCTGCGACGACTTTCTAGCCTTTGACCTGGCGATTTGCCTTAATGCTTGGTGCTTTGAGGCTGATCTGACCTTTAACTTAACAAAGTCACAAAAAATGATCGGCGCTTATGAGGCGCACCGGCCACTGACCGCGGCTGAGCGCGACGCCCTGCCCCTGCTATGCACTGGCGCGGCTATGCGGTTCTTACTGACGCGTCTGCATGACTGGCTTAATCCAGTCGCTGGTGCCTTAGTCAAACCACATGATCCCGTGCAATATTTGCGTCGCTTGCGCTTCCACAAAAATGCCGCATCGCTGAGCGATTACGGAGTAACAACATGACTGTGATCTATACCGACGGCGCTTGCTCGGGAAATCCTGGCCCTGGGGGTTGGGGCGTCTTGATCATTGCAGATAGTGGTGAGACGCGCGAATTATTCGGCGGCGAAGCCACGACCACGAATAATCGCATGGAAATGACCGCCGCCATTGAGGGCCTCAACGCTTTACCGGCCGGGCAAACGCTAACCGTTATTACCGATAGCACTTATGTGCGGGACGGCATTACCAGTTGGTTAGCCAATTGGAAAGCGCGCGGCTGGAAAACTGCCGCCAAGAAGCCCGTTAAAAATATTGATTTATGGCAAGCCTTGGACACCGCCGCAGCGCGACACGACGTGACGTGGGAATGGGTTCGGGGCCACACGGGTGATCCGGGCAATGAGCGTGCGGACACGCTCGCCCGACAGGGTATGGCCCCTTATCAAGCTTAATAGGACGGCCTAGAGCTGCGCCAATAGCGCTTCGGCCCCAGACTCGACGGCGGCCCCTGGATTGCTCTCAACATTGAGCGCGACAACCTCGCCATCGCGAATGATCATCGAGTAGCGCAGCGAACGCTTGCCCATACCAAAACCCGAGCCATCCATGGTCAAACCCATTTTTTCGGTCAAGTCACAATTGCCATCGGCCAGCATCATCACTTTGTCGCCAGCGCCTTGTGCCTGTCCCCAAGCACCCATTACAAAGGCATCATTAACGGAAAGGCAGGCAATGGTGTCGACCCCTTTACCCTGAATTTCACCCGCAAGGCCAATATATCCTGGCAAATGATTATTCGAACATGTTGGTGTGAAGGCGCCCGGCAAAGCAAACAAAGCGACCGTTTTGCCGGCACACAATTCTTCAGTCGAAATCGGTGCTGGTCCGGCCT
>JAYODZ010000149.1:0-3728 GCA_038106515.1 Rhodobiaceae bacterium | reverse complement strand
TGGCAGGCCGCGCAATTTTCTTCGAATATGGTGGCGCCCGAAATCTCCTCAGCCCGTAAGCTGGCCGCGAAAGACACCGACAGGACAAGAGACGCGGCGAGTAGGTATAGTTTTTTCATTCGAGTAAGTCCTTAAAAAGTTTCTTGCAACGCTTTTATTTAACAATCTCGCGCACAGCCGCCTCGATATGCGCCGCATTCGGTACATAAAACTGCTCGAGCACTGGGCTGGCCGGCACCGGTGTGTGCGGAGCCGTCACTTTACGCACCGGCGCTTTCAGTGAATCGAAAGCCTTTTCCACAACCAGGCTAGCAATTTCAGATGCCATGCTGCAATAAGGCGGCGCCTCATCGACCACCACCAGACGGCCCGTTTTGGCAACACTGGTCAAAATGTGCGCGGGTCGATCACCTCCGCATCAATGCCATCGGCGGCCAGCTTCTCGGCCGCTTCTTCGGCCAACAAAGCCATGCGCGAAATCCCAACAATGGTGACATCTTTTCCCTCGCGCGCAATTCGCGCCTTGCCGAGCGGGACGGTATAATCGCCATCCGGTACTTCGCCACTTTCGGTATAAATTGCTTTATGCTCACAAAATATAACCGGGTCATCATCGCGAATAGACGCCAATAGCAAGCCTTTGGCGTCATAAGCTGTGCTTGGAGCTACGACCTTAAGGCCGGGAATGGCAACCAGCAAAGGATAGAGAATTTGCGAATGTTGCGGGCCCGTACCGACACCAGCGCCGATCATCGTCCGAATTGTGACCGGGGTGGTGACATGGCCGCCAAACATGTATCGAAACTTAGCGATTTGATTCATGATTTGATCGAGACAGACGCCGAGGAAGTCAATAAACATCAGCTCGGCAACTGGCCGCAAGCCAGTCATAGCGGCGCCGCCGGCGGCGCCGACAATGGCGGATTCGGTGATCGGGGTATCGATCACGCGGTCGGTTCCAAAGGCTTCGGCAAGGCCGAGCGAAATGCCATAAACGCCACCATTTTCAATATTGGCGACATCTTCACCCATAATAATGACACGCTCATCGCGCGCCATTTCCAGATGCAAAGCGGCGTTAAGAGCTTCGCGAATCGTAATTACCGGCATGCGATGTCCTTCCCATAATTGATATATACATCTTCATAAAGCGCCGCTTCCGGAGGCGTTGCAGCGGCCAAGGCGCGTTCGACACCAGCATCGAGCTGCGCTAAAATCGCGCTATCGACTTCCTCAATCTCTTCTTTCGACAAGCTCCCGCTACGGTCATCTTGCAGAAAATTCTTGATCGGGTCGGACGCCAAACGCGAGGCTTTTAGCTCGTTGCGGTCGCGATATTTCTGATTGTCGCCTTCAAAGTGGCCATAATAACGCGGCACAATCGCCTCGATCGCACTCGGGCCCTCGCCAGCACGACCACGTTTAACAGCCTCGCCCACCGCCTCATAAACAGCAAAAAAGTCGCTGCCATTGACGACCACGGACGGCATGCCAAAAGCACCAGCGCGTTCGGCAATGCGGCCATCGGGTTTCGGGTTTCGGGTGAATTCGGCAAAGTAATTATTCTCATACATGAAGATCATCGGCAGATTCAGAACCACCGCCATATTGAGCGACTCCATGACCGTGCCTTGATCCGAAGCGCCATCGCCGATAAAGGCTAAGGATACGCCGCCCGTCTTCAAGGTCTTAGCGGTCAGCGCCGCGCCAGCGGCAATGGGTGGACCACCGCCGACAATGGCATTCGCACCGAGCATGCCCTTATTGACGTCGGCAATATGCATCGAACCGCCTTTGCCTTTGCAGAGACCATCGCTTTTACAAGCGAGCTCCAGCAACATGCCTTCGATCTCGCAACCCTTAGCAATGCAATGCCCGTGGCCACGATGGGTGCTGGCAATGTAATCATCATCATTGAGGTGCATACAGGCGGCGACGGCGATCGCCTCTTGCGCGCGGTACATATGTATAAAGCCCGGCAAGCGGCCTTGCAAATATTCGGCGCGAATGCGCTCCTCAAACTCGCGGATCATTTTCATACCGCGATAGGCTTCCAACAGATTGGCCTTATCCATAACGCCCCCCTCCGTTAAATGACAAATACTATGGTGCCGCTAGGCAATAATTAAGTCTAGCGGGTAGTTATAAATTGAAGCACTAGCATTTTGGTTAACTAGAAAGACGTTCTCCATATGCGATGGCCCAAGCTTGCTGCCGAAATACAAACAGTCAAAACTGACCGCCATATTTTCTTGCAGGGTAAAGCCGTCCGTGGCGGCATCCAGCCCCATAAAGGGGAAAGCATTAGGCGTTTCCAGCGGTACATGCCCGATCGTATGAATGATTAAATGCAACTTGCCCGGCGCATCGAGATTTTTAGCCGATGTTTGCCGGATCTGATTGCAAATCTCCGCCGTATTGGCACCGGGGCGCATCAAGCCAATAACTTCCTCGAAACATTGCCGCACGGTTGCATGTTGCTCGAGATATTCTTTCGACGGCGCGCCCATATGGGCGGTGCGATTAATATCCATCCAAATGTTTTTGTAGCGCCCTTGCGTTTCCAAAATAGCGATTTGTCCCGCTTCGAAAGGCAGATCAAAATGTGTGCGGAAAAGATCAGGGCGGAACGCCAAATCATAGCTGCCGCCGAACAGCATCGGGCTCGACGGCAAGGGGTCGATATCTTCATCAATCATAAAATGTGCAACGGCCTTTTCGATGTCGCACCATTTCTTCCCGATGCCCAAAGTCTTGGCGGTAAAATCCATAACGCGGTCGGCCTTTTTGCCAGACTCGAGAAACAAAGCGCGCTCCTCTGCCGTTTTAATCGAACGAGCGCTAAAGATCGTTTCATAGCCATCGGCGGGCTTGATCGAAAGCCGTTCGGCGCTATGCGCTGCGATGCGTAAATCATCAAATAATATCTTGCCGCTGGTCACACCACAGGCCGGCAAAACTTGCTCAATCGAGGCAATAATATCGCGCTGGCAAGGGCCTAAAATAGCCGGCGCTAAATCATTCAAAGCAGCCTCAATATCGGGGCCCAATTGTAAAAAGGCATCTTCAGCGCGGGCCGTCTCGCAGAAATTCAATAAATCAAAACAGCCTAAGCGCTCAAAATGGACCGGATAGCCACCACGCTCGGAGACAATCAGGCCAATGAGGCTGGCCTCAGGTAACATCAGGGTGATGGGCTTGTCGGCATCGGTCGGAATAAAAACACCCGACATCGGCTCCGGCAAATGCCAGCCATCCATCACGGAAATATAGCCAGTCGCCCAGAGTACGTTATCAATACCCGTTAAAACAGCACCTGCCGCTTTTTGCTCGGTCAGCAGATGGCGCAGGCGTTTGATTTTCTCTTGATACATATCCCCCCCTCAAGGTTTATGTCCGTAGACCATATGGCATCAGCTTAAAGGCTACGCCAAAAAGAGAAAAGCCGGATCTTAGATCCGGCTTTTCGTTTTTTCGAGCTTAGAACTTGACGCCGACTCTGACACCCAATGATCGTGGTTCGCCAAAGGTTGTAAAGTTCCACAGATTACCAACGGGGTTAGCCGAAATCCGGTAGACTTCGTCGGTCAGGTTTTTACCCCAAAGCGTGAGGGCAACCCGATCATTTGGCTCATAGGTTACAAAAGCGTCGAGCAGTGTCCGTTCTTCTGCTTGTGTATTCGCTTTTTGCTTAACGATGTAGCCACCACTCGCGGTCAAACCTTGCG
>JAYODZ010000013.1:0-25276 GCA_038106515.1 Rhodobiaceae bacterium | reverse complement strand
ACTGTCCTACCAAACAGGCAATAATTATTGCGACAGCAAACATGGTATACAGGCTTTGGGGTCAGATGTTCAACGATCTCGTCGTGAATTGGGAAAGCGGAGAATAGACGCATGCAGGCATCGGGGCATAAAGTGTTAATCACTGGTGGAACGCGCGGTATTGGAGCGGCACTGGCTGAGGTGTTTCTCGCCAATGGCAATGCCGTGATCTTGGTCGGCCGCACGACGCCAACGGCGCCTCTCGACGGGGCGACTTATCTTACCTGCAATCTTGATCAAGAACGCGATCGGTCACAGCTCATCGAGACGCTTCGGCGCGATCATAAAGACCTCTCCGTGCTGATCAACAATGCTGGCATCCAGCATGAGGGGCGCTTCGGCGACGAGTGGCATTACGCCGATTACGCACGCGAAGTCGAAGTGAATATTAGCGCCGTCTTGCATCTCTGTGATGGACTGATCCCAGTACTGCACGATAAACCAGAGGCGGCGATTGTGAATGTGTCGTCGGCGCTGGCAATTCAGCCCAAAACCGCAAGCCCGATTTATTGTGCAACCAAAGCATTTGTCCGGTCGTTCACCACCAGTCTTCGTTTCCAGTTGGCGACGACGTCAATCAAACTCTTCGAGCTTGTACCACCGCTGGTGGATACGGAAATGACAAAAGACAACAAGGGGGCAAAACTCACCCCCGCCGATTTGGCTGCCGCCTTTTGGGCTGGTTGGCGCCGCGACCAAGCGATCATACTGGCAGGCCAAGCTAAGGCTCTACACATCATAAACCGCCTGTCGCCTAGCTTGGCGGCACGCATCGTGCGCGGCGATTAAAATCCGCCCAATTTTCGGGATATCTAAAGGCCTTTTTCAGGCGGCGTGAAGTCGTTGGTCTTGCGGTTAAAGCGACCTTTAATCCAGCGATGGGTGATTTTCGACCAATAGCTCGTGCCGCCTTCGTCAACCGGTTTAAGCTCTATCGGATCATTCTGCCGTTGCCCTGGCTTATTATGGTTCATGCAATGGCGGTACAACTTGGCGACCGTCTCGTCCTCTGTATCAGGCAATTCCGTATCGATACCTTCAAGAAAAGTTTTCATCGAAACCAGAGCGATACGCGCCCGATTAACGGGAACATTCTCAATCGTTTGTACGGGCCCACCTGGAAGCCATAAATGTACATCGAAATAGCTACTCGATGTTTTATAGGTCTGCGTCAGGTTAATCGGCTTGCGCGACTTAAACCGGTACTCCTTACGATAAGCCGGAACATCGATTTGGTCTAAGAATTCGACTGAATAAACAACCTCTTCAAGTGCACGCTTGAGGTCTTTCTCGAATTGATTATGTTGCAAACCTTCTTTGCCCCGCACCCCCGCAAAGGGATCTAAGTGCACGGTCGGGTTAAACGCCAAGTCGAGCGGATATTCGGCTTCCTCCAGACCATAATGCTTCGCCGTTAAATTGTAGAGCCGAATAACGTCGGGATGCGAAAGGTCTGGATCGGACGGTTTAATCTTGGAATAAAAGGCGAGCAAGCCGACCAACGCGACGCGCACTTGCTTGCGCGGTATATTGCGTTGCGCACGGATAATGCGACCGGCCCATTTCAAATAAACATCGGCAGCATCGCGATCAAACTCGCTGACATAATTCCAGTTTGGCGGGTCTTCTTGTTTTTGCTTTGCACGCTGGCGGAACCGCTCGATCAACGTCCCCTTAACCTGCGCTTGGCCCTTGCCATCCCAGAGATCGATCGATTTTTTAATGCCCTCGAGCGCATCATTGAGGTCTACCTCAAACGGGTCGAGCGCCTTTTGATTGCTGTTGGTTTTGGCCTTGACGCCGCGAATACCACCGAACGGATCTGTTCCACTGTTACTCAAGGTAACAAACTCCTGTAACTCAATTTCTGCGCCCGAATTTAAAGAATTACAGCTATTTAAGCAAGCAACCAGGCTCTCTGTAGGCCAATGGGGCACGACGACACCGTGAGGATTGATTTAACCCGAACAATTCCCTAGCCTCATAGGCAAAGCAATAAGGAGACAAAAATGTCCAATGCCGTTCAGAAAACCTTACCTCAACATAAGTCCAACGGGCCAGTTTTGGTGGCGTATTTATTGATGCTGGTCGGGACCGTCACCGGCATTGCAGCGATAATTGGTGTCATCATCGCCTATGTCGTGCGCGGCGATGTGCGGGGCAGCTATCTTGAGACACATTGCACCTTCATTATTCGTAGCTTTTGGTACGCGATCATGCTCGTTATTATTGGCGGCGCTTTAGCGCTCGTGTTTATTGGCTATCTGGTTCTGCTTTTTTTATTAATTTGGTTTATCGTAAGATGCATCAGGGGCATATTGCAACTTGGCCAAGGTGAGGCGATTGACAATCCAACGGGGTTTATGAGTTTCGGATAAGGACATGCTAAAATATTTTGATGTGGCGTTGGCCGATGCGAAAAGTTTTGAGAATTTAAAATATTTTCTCATCTCCTTCGCGCTGACTTTGGTGATTTTCTATCTTGGCTATCGGGGCATTATCGCGACGAGCGAATTCGGCATGGACCAATATGGGGTGAGCAATGATTGGCTGCGGTCTTTCTTGCGATTTGTCGCGCAAATTTTAATATTGCCAATCGCCTATTTCTTAATGGCGCCGGTTATATTTTTGGTGCTGTCTTTCTTTTCAGATGCCATTAGTCAAAATATCTACCACAAAAGATATCAAGCCGTGCCGATTGAGGCCTCTCTCGGCCCAATCGAAGCTGTGTGGGAAACACTCAAAATTACGGCAAAATATATTCTATTGTTTATCATTGCCTCCCCCGCGCTTCTCCTATTCGGGGCTGGTCACCTGCTTTTTGCCGTTATCAGTTTTCTGCTATTCCGCCGGCTCTTGTTAATCGATGCTTTAGGTGGGCATATGTCGCTCGCAGACATCCGCGCCCGCTCCGATATTTTTAACGGCGGCGCTCATGGCCTATCCTCATTCATGCTCTTTTTGTTGAGCTTGGTGCCGGTTTTAAATCTCTTCGTGCCCTATCTCGCGATCTGTCTGATCGTCAACGAGTCGCTCGCTGAACGTCTCGAGGCGGCGGCTTAAATATTAGACTTGGGTATTAGTCCAGAGTTGGGCGGGGTTTGCGGCTTTACTTGTAAACAAGGGCTAATAATTTTCCGGCAAAGTTGCTGGCCGAAGACCGGACTATACTCGCCTGTTACGCCAACCACCTTGCCCGCCTCGGTCCAGAAGGCAAGCCGGCAAGTTTCCTCTTCGACATCAATATCATCAAGAAAAAACGGGCTATCGCACCAAATCGATGTTGCCCCCCATGGGCACGATCCCCAGCGCCCGAAACCGCCAAAGGGGGCAAAGGGGCTTGGCTCCACTGAAATCCGCCTTTGGCTGTAAAGTAATGCCGAGCGCCCGCTTTCTAAATTCAGGGAACCATCGGGCAGACCCGCGCAGGCGATAATATCGTCTTCCGAATAGCCGATCAGTTGATCGGTTTGTTTGTTAAAATCGACGGTCTGCGTCTGGGCGCAAGCAGCCACCAGTATCAACATCGCAACGGCCAAAAACCGTAAAGAAGACGTCATCGTGATATCCTTTGTCAAAAAGCGAGACCAACACAGCTAGTTTACAAGATAATGGCATCATTATGCCAGTGACCTTGCGGCTAAATTATGGCGCCGCGGGATCACTCTCTTTTGTGACCTCGCGGATCATCGCCCAATGCTTCCCAAACATAATCGATGCTCGGTGTGTCGCCAAGCGACCACCAGCGGGCGCGATAAAGCGTGCCGTTAAAATCCACCACATCGCCGCCTGCATAAGACGCTGTCTCGTCAAATAGTGGGATATCGGATGTGCCCGCCGCCCTTATCTTAAATTCTTCCTCTGGATTCTGCTTCTTATGCCGCCGTGCTAACTGATCGCCTGGCGCCGTCTCAGAAGGGTCACCAATATTTTGCCAAACGCGTGACTGCGATGGCAGATCGCCCTTTGAGGCGCGCCGTGCTGTCCACAGTTTAGTATCATAAATCACCGTTGCTCCGGCTGGATA
The DNA here is from genome assembly GCA_038106515.1 of Rhodobiaceae bacterium. GTDB lineage: Bacteria > Pseudomonadota > Alphaproteobacteria > RS24 > RS24 > JAYODZ01. The sequence continues at coordinate 21,210 of JAYODZ010000013.1, read as the reverse complement.
TTGCTTCTCTGCCATCCAAATGGGCAAAACATTACTGGCTTCGACCTCGCGCCAAGCGGGCGAGCGAGGTGGCGGGTCGCCTTGCGTCCACCAGCGGTTAACATATAGCTTATCGCCAAAGACCACATATTGGCTGCCTGGCTTGTCATAGACTTTGTGCGACATCCAGGTCTCGACATGGCTCGCTGGTGACGGCGCGGCGCTGTGCTGCTCGGCTGACGCGGTGCTAAAAAACATCAGCGCCCCCCACATAATAGCCGCGCTCACCCCCAGCCACGGAAAGGAAATTTGTTTTTCGTTCATCTCAATGTTTCTTTTTTTGTTTTGTTATTACGGCCTTGAGAGCGCCCGGCAATTTGACGGTTGAGCGCCCACCAGCACCAATCATATTGACAACAAAGAAACTAATTTTACGTTTACGACGGCGACGCGGTCCGATGCACAAAGCGGCATGGCGCGGAACTATACAAAGCCGTGACAATGAGACCTTTAATAGTTAAACCCCGAACTGTGGTGAGAATATGACTACAGCAAAAAAACCGCATCGAACGCGCCAATTCAGGCTATGCTCGCACTCTGGATTATTTAACGCCTGCTCTGAACATCAATAATTTACGAGAAAGTCGATGACGCAAGACACCATTCCTAGCCTGATCAATGCGGCCGAGGCCATGCAATTGAGCCAGACAACCCGTATTTTATTCATCGATGCCACTTTTCACCTCCCCAGTTCGGGGCGGGAGGCCGCGGCGGAGTTTTTACACGAGCACATTGACGGCGCTGTGCGGTTCGATCTCGACCAAGTCTCGGAGCAGTCCTCGCCCTATCCGCACACCATGCCGTCGGCAGCGTTTTTCGCGCAAGCGATGCGCCGGCTTGGGGTCTGTCATGAAGATCATATCATTGTCTATGATGACTCCGTGTTTCTCTCCTGTGCCCGCGCGTGGTGGATGTTTCGCTATTTCGGGCATGACAAGGTTTCGATTCTAAATGGCGGCCTGAAAGCTTGGAAAGCCGCAGGGGGGGCTTGTGCGACGGGTGAGCCGCATAAGCCAGAAGGCAATTTCACCGCGCGGCAATCCGCTCTGCAACTGGCAACGCTTCAAGACCTGCAAACCGCTATCCAGCAAAATAGCGGGGTACAAATTATTGACGCGCGCGGCGCCGGGCGGTTTTCGGGCGCCGAGGCCGAGCCGCGCCCTGGTATGGCATCGGGGCATATGCCGGGCGCTGTTAATTTGCCAATCTCCAGCCTTTTGGTGAACGGCTTTTTGGCCTCAACCGCGGATCTGCGAGACAAACTTAACGATGCCCAGATCTCAGCCGATAAGCCTATTATCACGACCTGTGGATCGGGCGTTACCGCCTGCGGGCTGGCCTTTGCATTTCATTTGCTGGGCATAAATAATGTCGCTATGTATGATGGCTCTTGGGCCGAATGGGGCCATGGGTCGCAAGACCGGCAAGCCTGTCCCGTGGCAACATCGACAGATGGGTAAGTTAAACTAGGTAAATTGAAGTCGGGAGATGCGGCAATGTACGAAACGATCACGGTAGAACGTAAAGGCAATGTCGCTTGGCTGACCCTCAATCGGCCAGAAGTTCTCAACACCATCAACACCAAAATGGTCGAAGAGCTTGGCAATTTTTTCGACGGCTTGTTTAACGATGATGCAATTCGCCTCGTGATTATGCGCGGCGCCGGGCGCGCTTTTTGTGCTGGGCTTGACCTCAAAGACAGCGAAGGTATGAACCAGGCGCCGATTGCTGGCGGTTTCGGATTTCAAGGCTATCTCGCCGACGTCTATATTAAAATGCGCCGCTGCCCGCAACCAATCATTGCCTTGGTACATGGGCCCGCGAGCGGGGGTGGCTTTGCTTTCGCCTTGGCCGCCGATATTCGCATCGCCGGCGAGAGCGCGCGGATGAATGCCGCCTTTATTCGTATTGGCCTCTCCGCCTGTGATATGGGCGTGAGTTACTTCCTACCGCGTTTGGTCGGCGTATCAGTAGCCTCGGAACTGATGCTCACCGGACGCTTTATTCATGCCGCGCGGGCGCTAGCGACGGGGCTTGTGTCGGAAGTCGTAGCCGATGATCAACTCGAGGCCGCCGTACAACCTTATATCAATGAAATGCTTTTAACCTCGCCGATGGGCCTGCGGCTGACCAAAGAAGGCTTATCGATGGCGGTTGACGCCAGCAGCCTACAAGCCGCCATGGCAATTGAAAACCGTAACCAGGTTTTGTGTAGCCGGAGCAGTGACTTCAAAGAAGGTGTGCAGGCCTTTATGGAAAAACGTAAACCGTCTTATGCTGGATCGGACGGTTCAGCTTAACCGCAGTCAAGAGCATCAAAACATGGCACAAGACAAATCCTATCTCGGCTGGACCATTGACTTTCTCAACCCCGCAGGTGCGCCGGCCTTCACCGCGCCCGATAGCATGAGCTGGCAAATTTATAAAAACCCCATCGCGCTAGCGATCGGCGGCATTTGCGCCGTGTTGCTCGAATTTGCCGACCCACGCATCCGCTCGGGCGTATGGGATCATTCGATTTTTAAGACCGATCCGCTCGGCCGCGCACAACGGACGGGCACGGCCGCCATGGTTGGCGTTTATGGGCCACGCGAAGCGGCGCAACGCGTCATTAAGGGTGTCAATAATATGCACGCCAAGGTTAGCGGCAAGACACCCGATGGCATCAGCTATTCAGCCTTGGACACCGACCTGGTCGATTGGGTGAGTGCGACGGCCCGCTATGGCTTTTTGATGGCATATCACCATTTTGTCCGCACTCTCTCGCCCGAGGAAATGGCCCGCTATTTCAGTGAAGGCGCTGACGTCGCCAAGCTCTACGGGGTAACGCATCATGTCACATCCCTCGCCGCATTTGAGACCATGATGCTTGGGCTTGCCGATCGCTTCGAACCGCACCCAATCAACACGGAATTTCTGGAAATTATGCGCTCGGGGCGCGCCTCGGCTGGCTTGCCAAAAATTGTCCAACGTGCCATCGCCCATGCTGCGATCGATATTTTACCGCCACTGGTACGCAATAAATTAGCCCTGAGCGAAGCTTATAACCTAACCCGCACACAGAGCCGCATTGTCAAAGGCTTGGCTGTGCTCGCCGATCACATCCCCAATCGCGGTAGCCCCGCCGCGCATGCCTGCCAGCGTCTAGGTCTGCCCGCAAGTTTTCTCTGGAAGTCTGAGCGTCAGCGCAACAAAATTTTCACGCAGTGGCAAAAACAACACATCGCCGCAGAATAATTTTTACCGAAAACGGTTTTTTAAACATTGGTCACTATTTAGCCATGATTACTATACAAAAGGGATCGAGAGGGCTATAGATGAGTTAATAAGCGTTTCGAGCGATCTTGGTTAATAAAAATAGCGTCTCGCCACAATCAATAACACACGAGAGAACTTAAAATGAAATTGCCTGTCTCTAATCCCGTCTTCTTCCTCACCTTACTTGGCTCACTGAGCACCGCTTCGGTTTACACTGCGGCATGGGCCGGAGGCGACCCCGACGAACCCGTTATGCAGTCGCAGCGCGAGCGCGTCCAACCGCAAGAGGAATACCAGCCTGCCGTTTCCTCAGAGGTCATGCCCGCCTTAGCCGCCTTCGCACCCTATTGGGAGCTCGGGGGCTATCTCGGTTATGTCAAAGCCAGAAATACCAGCGTCGACACGCCACTGGCGTCACCACAACATTTTGACACGGGATGGAAAGAGTCGAATAGTGACTCGCCCTATAATTGGGGCGTGCGCGCCACGCGCTGGTACCAAGAAGGGCGAGGGATTGAGGTCGATTTTTCTGAAAGCCGTTTTACCGCCGATGCCGCGGACATCGTGCCTGTCGGCCTCAGCCGATTGGAACTTGACCGTTTACGTTCGCTCACCGTCAGCCATATTTGGCGTTTCGACGACAACCCGATCTTCACTTTGACCCCCTATGCCGGCCTTGGGGCATCGCTCGATTATGTACGAGCAAAGATCGCCCAAACCGCCGGCTTGGCTGTTTCCAATGGTGAGCCATCGGGGTTTGGATTGAGCGCCAAGCTTGGATTAGCCAAGGCGCTGACCGAGCGCGCCTCTTTATTTGCCGAAACGCGCTATGCCTATCACGACATAGAGTTTGATATCAGCCAGAATGATGTCGATGCAAATTTGGACATGTTGGCAATTAATCTTGGCTTATCTTACGCGTTTTAACCCTGCTCGCGGCGGAAGCTGAGGCCGGCATATTTGACCAACCGTGCAATCAGCTTCTCGCCCATGGCGGGGGCTGGTGTGTAAATCCCACCAGCCAGATCGGCGCAATCCCGCACCAGACACAATGCGGCTTGGGCAATCATTTTTGACGTCGAGCCATAACCAGGGTCCATGTCGCCAGACACGGCGTAATGAAGCTCGGTGGCGCCGTCATCGCCAATAAACAGCACATCGTAATTACCGGCCTCACGGCTTTCGCGAGACGGGCCTTCGCCGGGTTTGGGGACATTGTCACCTTGCAACGGATTGTGACCAGCAACAAATTCGGCGATCGCTTTGCCTTCGTCGCCTTTGCCAGTAATCATCATTTCGTCATAGACGAAGTCTTCACCATAGGCATAAGCCTGTAGGGCATTCGAGCGATGCACATTTTTCGTATTAATCGGCGCCATAATAAAAGGCGCGAGCCATTCATCGCGGGCCGCATCAAATTCCACCGCATTGCCAGCCGGCTGGGCAGGCCCCGTTTTTTTCGCTGTTAAGCAGAACGGATTGGTCAGCACGTCGATCAAGGATGGGTCTTTACCGAGCATGGCCATGGTCGTGTTAAGCGACGCCGCCGTGCCGCCAGAAAACTCGCCATTCATGGAGCGAACGCGGCATTTCACCCGCGACACGGGATGCCCAAGCTCACCTTGGGCTAGCTGTTGCAGAGCAAGAACGCCGAGATCAAACGGAATACTGTCGAAGCCGCATGAAAACACAATGCGCGCGCCAGAGGCTTTCGCCGCCGCCTCATATTTAGCGATCATCTCATGCATCCACAGTGGCTCGCCCGTGAGGTCGACATAGCCAATACCCGCCTCGACGCAGGCCGCTACCATATTCGACCCATATAGCGCATAAGGCCCGACCGTGGTCAGCACACAAGCCGTGCGTGCCGCCATTGACGCCAGACTGGCAGGGTCATCGGTATCAGCTACGATAATGGGAATATCCGCCGAAATGCCCATTTCGTCGCGCACGGCCGCCAATTTTTTGGCGTTGCGGCCTGCCATCGCCCAAGCGACGGGTTGGCCATTTTCTTGATGTGCCGTTAGATATTCAGCCACCAAGCGGCCGGTGAAACCGCTCGCGCCAAAAACGATAATATCGAATTCTTTTCCATGAGACATTTTGACTATTCTCCCTAGCTCTATTCCCTCTAAGCTAGGGCATTGCGCAATACAGGCCAATGCGACAGATAGTATTTTTATCGCACAAATCATGGTTAGCTATGCTGGTGGAGGATGGATACGAACATGCAGTCAGAAGTTTCTACGCCGCAGGCAACAATACGCTCGCGCCATTATGCCTTGGCCATTTTAGTGGTGATCTACACCTTTAATTTCATTGATCGGCAAATTTTATCGATCCTCATTGAACCGGTGAAACAAGAGCTTGGCTTGAGCGATACGCAAATCGGCCTACTCACTGGCTTTGCCTTTGCTTTGTTTTACGCAACGCTTGGCATTCCGATCGCACGGCTCGCCGATCGCTCGAGCCGACGTAATTTGGTTGCGGCCTCGGTTGGCATTTGGAGCGCAATGACGGCGCTGTGTGGCGTAGCACAAAATTTCTGGCACTTGTTGGCCGCGCGTGTTGGGGTCGGCATCGGGGAAGCGGGCTGCAGCCCACCAGCACATTCGATGATCGCCGATCTCTATCCCGCGCACCAACGTGCAACAGCGCTCGGCATATACTCGTTAGGCATTCCTTTTGGCATCATGTTCGGGCTTTTTGCCGGAGGCGTGATCAATGATCTGTTTGGCTGGCGGGCGGCGTTTTTCGTAGTTGGTCTCCCCGGGCTCGCCTTGGCCTTGGTGATGCGGTTTACCGTTTCTGAGCCCTTGCGCGGCGCGGCCGAGGGACGGGTTGCCTCGGATAATCAGCCAAGTGTGAGAGAAACCTTAACCTATTTGCTTGCCAAGCGGTCTTTCAGACATTTGTCTTTCGCGGCAGCCTTGACCGCTTTCGTCGGTTACGGATTCATCGTCTGGGCGCCATCTTTTCTTATTCGGTCTTATGGTCTCTCGACCTCGGAAGTCGGCTCTCAATTTGGGCTGATTTTGGGTGTTGCAGGGGGCATTGGTATTTTCCTTGGCGGTTATTTGGCCGATAAATTCGGGAAAAGCGATCCGAAATGGTATCTATGGGTCACGGCCATCGCACTGCTCATCATTCTGCCCTTCAATCTCGTGGTCTATCTCAGCGATACATTGACCTATGCGCTTTTGGGCATGATCATTCCGGTGATGCTCGGGAATTTTTACCAAGCAACCAGTTTCTCGCAGACTCAAGGCTTGGTGGAACTTCGGATGCGCGCTGTGGCGGCCGGTATTTTGCTTTTCATCATAAATATTATTGGCCTCGGCCTGGGGCCGCAATTGGTCGGAATCCTGTCCGATTTGCTTGAGCCAAGCTATCAAACCGAATCCTTGCGCTACGCGCTACTGATTTGCTCGCTGATCAATGCATGGGCCGCTTGGCACTATTATATCGGCGGCAAATATTTGAAAGAGGAATTGGTCACCGAGGGACATTAGCCTAAATCCTCAGCATGACCCAGAAAACTCCAAAACGCATGCGCCTGACTTCGATGTTCGGTGAAATTCTGCCGCTGTCGGCATTTTTTGTCGGCTTTCAGACGGGCGGCATTTTCACCGCCGCGGTTGCGGCGGTTGCGGCCTCGGCGGTTGCTATCGGGCTTTATTGGATGATCGAAAACCGCTTACCGCGCTTTGTAATTTTTTCAACTTTCCTCTCGGGCCTCCTGACAAGCGCCGCGCTGATCGCAACTGAAGCGATGTTTATCAAAATACAGCCTAGTCTTTTCAGTTTATTTTTTGCTGTCGTATTGCTCGGGGGGCTATGGCGCGGTACGGCGATGATGAAGTTATTCTTCGGCACACAGTTTCACCTAACCGACACGACTTGGCGGCTATTATCGCTCCGCTGGGGGCTTTTTATGCTCGCCGCCGCCGGCGCCAATGAACTGGTCTGGCGTAACGTCGACGACGCCGATTGGGTGTTTTTTCGCGTTTTTATTATGGCGCCGACGACAGGATTATTTATGTTAGCGCAATTGCCGCTAACACTTCGGGGGCGGCTACTGCATTCGGATGATACTTAAGGGGGTTATATGACGCAAAGCAATAGCAAGACGGTAACAGCAGTGATCTGGGACTTTGGCGGGGTGATTACGTCGAGCCCCTTCGAGGCTTTCAATCGCTATGAGGAAAGCCATGCGTTGCCGCAAGACTTTATTCGCTCGATAAATGCCCGCAATCCCGATCATAATGCCTGGGCGCAGTTTGAACGCAATGAGATCACGCCGGCGGAATTTGATGCCCTCTTCGCAGCCGAGGCAGCGGCGCAAGGTCATGATGTGCCGGGTCGTGATATTCTCGCCTGTCTTGCGGGTAGCATTCGGCCAAACATGGTGGCGGTTTTAAAAGGGCTTAAAACGCGCGGCTATAAAATTGCCTGCATCACCAATAATGTGCAAAGCGGTAGCGGCGCCGGCATGGCGCGCACTGAAACTGCGGCGACAGAGATCGAAGCGATCATGGCCTTGTTTGATCATGTGATTGAAAGTTCCAAAGTCGGCATCAGAAAACCCGATCCCGAAATTTATCGCATGGCCTGCGCCGCAATTGATGTCGAACCGACGCATGCCGTATTTCTCGATGACCTCGGAATTAACTTAAAGCCAGCGCGTCAACTCGGCATGCAAACCATCAAAGTGCTGGGCGCCGAACAAGCCATTGCTGATCTTGAGGCCGTTCTCGGCCACCCCCTCCCGTGACATCACGCCAATAAAAAAGCCCCGCTGGTGAGCGGGGCTTTTCTTATGCGTTTAAGGGGCGCTCGACTAGTGCGCCAAAGCCCCCGAAGGTGCCCGCGGCGGCGTTTTGCGCGGCACGATTTTCTCAAGCACAACAGCCAATGCAGGGAGCACTGTGACCGCCATGATCATATTGATCATGAACATGAAGGTCAGCAGCAAGCCCATATCGGCTTGGAACTTCAGGGCCGAGAAGGCCCATGTTGACACACCCACGGCCAAGGTCAGTGCGGTGAAGACCACAGCCATCCCGGTTTCGGTGAGTGTTTCTTTAAAGGCCGCCGTTACATCCATGCCAACCGACAAGTGGTATTGGATCCGATTATAGATGTAGAAGGCATAGTCCACACCCAAACCAACCGCCAGCACCATCACCGGCAAGGTCGCCACGGTCAAACCAATTTGCAGCACTTCCATAAACCAATAGCCCAAAAAGGTTGCCAAGGTCAGCGGTACACAACAGGCCAATGTCGCCCGCCAATCACGATATGTGACAATCACGAGGAAGATGATTGTGATGTAAACGTAAATCATCATCGGCAGTTCCGATTTTTCGATTTCCTCGTTCACAGCGGCCTGAACCCCCATATTACCCGACGCCAGACGCAATTTCATTTCACGAACAGTGTGCTTAGTAACGTTCAGCCCAGAGGCCTTCACTTTTTCCAAAAGCGCGTCAGGGTTATCGGTTTTGACATCATAAATAATCGACAGAGCCGACTCGAAGCCATTGTCGATGACATCGGTTTTGATGCCCAAGTTAAGCCCAGCGGGTGGCGTCGACAGCGGCGGATCGGTCTCGACGATCAGCGCTGCATTCGGTGGCGGCGTTTCCTGACGATAGGCCTTCACAGCTCCAGTGACGCGCTTAATGGTTGTCGCCTTGCTGTCTTCGAGGAAAATCAACACCGTCAACAATTCGCAAGTCTCGTTCAACAGACCCGTCGACGTACCAATCGGGCTTACCGATTGTACCAGCGCATATTTGTTGCGCGGCAGAGCCTGCCATTTCAAGTTACCCTCATTAAAGCCCGAGAAAGATTTCCGGGTTACGTAAGGCAAGGACAGCACCAGCGAAACGCCCTCGACATTTTGCATATACCAATTGAACTCATCCAAATATTTCATATAGGGATAGTTAATACAGGCTTCGGCCGGCGTTTCGACAATCACTGTTAAGAGGTTCAAGCCGAGGGAGAATTTATCGGCGATGGCTCGGCTGTCATAGTTATAACGTGCATCTTCGCGCAGTTCGGGTGAGCCAGCATGCAAGGCGCCGACATGGCGGTCCTGGCTTTGAATATAGGCTGTGATGAACAACGCAATACCCGCGATCACAACAAACACGGACACGCGCGGATTGGCGATATTGCCGAGTTTCCGCATCAGGCGGATACGGCTTTCGCGAGCGCGGGCCACGCGATCGGCAAAGCCCTCGTCAATTTTGAAAAAGCTCGCCAAGATTGGTAGCATGATCAAATTGGTCAGGATTTTCAGAGCCACACCAATCGACGCTGTGATTGACAGCTCCTTGATCATACCAATTTCGATCAGATAGAGCGTGCCAAAACCAACCAGGTCGGTGATCAGCGCCATACTGCCAGGGATCAACAAGCCACGGAAGCTCGCGCGAGCGGCCTCCTCACTTGATTTACCCTCTGAAATTTGCGCCGTGATCAGGTTAATTTGCTGCACGCCATGGCTCACACCAATCGCAAACACCAAGAACGGCACCAGAATGGCGAGCGGATCAAGGCCGTAGCCGAGAATGTTCAGGATGCCGAACTGCCAGACCAGTGAGGTCAGCGAACAGAACAATGGCAAGAAGGTCAAAATCGCCGAACGGGCATAAATGTAAACGGCGAGAACAGTCAAAATAAAGGCGACGATGAAGAACTGGATCACCGTCCGTGCCCCATCAGCAATATCACCGATCATTTTGGCAAAGCCAATGATCTGGATTTCATATCTGTCATTCTCGAATTTGCCGCGGATTTGGTTTTCGAGTTTATCGGCCAAGTCGAAATAATCTAGCTTTTCGCCAGTTCTCACATCTTTTTCGAGCAACTCGGCGCGCACCATGGCGGCAGAAAAGTCTTCGGCAACCAAGCTACCAACGAAGCCGCCGCGCACAACGTTGTTTTCAATGATGTTCAGAGCCGGCTCGCACGAGGTTTGCAAGCTCGCCGTTTTCACCCGCGAGACGCAGTCGGACTCAATATTGTCGAGTGTAATAGTGCCCGGGATCACGTCATCTGCGACAAAGCCGTCTTCGGTAATTTCGAAGTAACGTGAGTTGGGAGTCCACAGGGATGTCACCGTATGACGCGCCACGCCGGGGAGGAAGAAGATGGCGTCTGTTAACTCTTTATATTGAACAAAAAAATCTTTGTTCCAGATGGTTTTGCCTGGCTCTTTTTCCTTCAGAACAACGATAATGCGGTTCGAACCGAATAATTTGTCCCGATATTCTTGGAAGGTTTTAATATATTCATGCTGAACGGGGAGCTGCTTATCAAAGCCAGCTGTCATCCGAAGTTGCGTTGCATAAAAGCCGCCATACAAGGTAAACGCGGCAAAAACAGCCAAAATATATATTTTGAACCGGAAAATGAAATTCTCTAAAATTCCAACCATGAACCCCTCCCAGAGCCTTAATAGACAAAACAGGCCCACTCGCAGACCTGAATTGCCGCCATCATTGCAGTTGAGGGTGAAAAAGCAAGCAAAATAGATAATGCGCGGCAAAACGCGCAATTTTGCCGCAATTCAACCCTCAATCAGTTAGTCTAATCTACTGTAGATCGCACCCACTGCATAGCGAAAGTCGAGAGCCATTTTGTCCAAATCGCCACGCCCTGCCCTATCAGAAGAAGCGCTACACGTTCGGCGCGGCTGCATCCGGCTACTTACCTGTTTGGGGCAGGCCTGTCTCGTCGAAGTGCCGCTTCCCAATCAGCGGCGGGCCGATATTGTCGCCATTGCGAGTGATGGGAAAATCACGATTATCGAGGTGAAAAGCGGCCTGCCGGACTTTAGAGCCGATCAAAAATGGATGGATTATCTGGGGTTTTGCGACGCTTTTTACTTCGCCGTTGATGTCAATTTTCCAAGCAATGTTCTACCGCAAGACATCGGCTATATCTGCGCCGACGAGTTTGACGGTGAAATTATGCGTCCGAGCGCCCTCGAACCGCTAAAAGCCGCGCGGCGCAACGCCCTGATGCGGCAGCTAGCCCGCCTCGGAGCTTTCCGGTTAACCGCGGTGCATGACCCGCGTCTGCGAACCGGTATCATTGACCCCGAGGGTTAACGCGGCGCCCGTTTCGCCAAAATACGCTGCAATGTGCGGCGATGCATGTTGAGGCGGCGCGCCGTTTCCGACACATTGCGGTCGCATAGCTCGAAAACCCTTTGAATATGCTCCCAGCGTACGCGATCGGCTGACATCGGATTATCTGGCGGCTCCGGACGCATATCGGCGGATGCCGTCAAAGCAGCAAAAATCTCATCGGCATCGGCTGGCTTAGCCAAATAATCAACGGCACCGCGTTTAACCGCGTCAACCGCCGTTGCAATATTGCCATAGCCCGTCAGCATAATAATGCGAACATCCTCGCGCGCCGCGCGCAACAGCGGCACGATATCAAGACCATTGCCATCTTCTAGGCGCATATCCACAACCGCATAGGCGGCAGCAACTTTCGGCACAATGGCGCGCGCTTCCGCCGCCGAAGCTGCCAGATGCACGCTAAACCCGCGTTGTTCCATAGCCCGCCCCAGACGCGTCAACCACGCCTGGTCGTCGTCTAAAATTATCAAGTCACCAAGGGCGCCTGTAGCTTCACCGCTCATAAACTTAACCTTCACTATAACCGTTACCCTTATGTAGGGTGCCAAGCCCGCAAAATCAAATACCGCGGCTTATTCGTCCTGCTCTAAGGCTGCGCGGGGCCACCGCAAGCGGACTTCGGCGCCAAGATATTTGCGCTCGAGCTCGTGCGCTGGGGCTTTTTGATTGGTGATGGTCAAGCGCGCCCCGCTACGCTCGAGCAAGGTTTTGGCAATGAAGTACCCCAAGCCCATACCCGATTTCTCTGATGATGCGCGTTGGCTTGTAAAAGGCTCGCCAAGACGCTCGATAATATCAGGATCAAAACCAGGACCATCATCGATAATCCGAATAACTATGGTTCTTTCATCATAGCGCGCCGAAATCTGGACCTGAGAATGGGCAAAATCGGCCGCGTTCTCGATTAAATTACCCAAGCCGTATATAATTTCAGGGCGCCGCAACATGCGCGGAGCTGCCCCCTCACCCGACACATCGATTGAGAAGTCCTTACCTTCCATGTCAGCTTCCTGACAGGCTTCTTGCAGCATTTCGCGTAAATCAAGATGCGATATTAAGACATCGCTTTGCGTTGCCTCATCGGTCAAGCTGGCCAGAATCTGACGACAACGATGGCTTTGCTGTAACAGCAAGTCCACATCGCTGCGCATATCCGCATCGAGCGTCGGATTTTGCGATAACTCTCGAGCGATTAAAGTAATCGTGCCCAGGGGCGTTCCCAATTGATGCGCCGCGGCAGCGGCGAGGCCATCCAAAGCCGACAAGCGGGTTTCGCTCTCGAGAACTTTTTCCGTCGCTTCCAGCGCCCGCGACATCCGCCGACGTTCATGCGACACCCGCCAAATAAACCCCGGTATAAAAAAAATTGATAAAATCAGCCCGGCCCAAATACCGTCCAAATACATATCCGACAATAATAGCCCAGGGATAAACATCTCGGTATAAAAAGCCCGAAGGCCCGTCGCCAGAGCGGCTCCAAAAATACCCAAGATAAGCACCGAGCGGGCACGCAAGACCGTGGCGCCCAGTGCCAAGGGCGCCAAGAATAAGATCGCGAAGGGGTTCGCCAAACCCCCAGTAAAATAGAGCAGAACGGCTAGCTGCAAAATATCGAAGGCAAAAAACAGGGTCGCTTCGCGGTCGGTGAGAACATGGTTACGCGGATATTGCAAGGCCAGCCAGAGGTTCAAAGCGACCGAACCAAGAATGGTGATGATTGTCTCCGGCAGGGGCAAGTCAACCTTGAGCGAGAGCTCCACAGCCAGCACCGTTGTCAGCTGGCCAAGCACCGCCAGCCAACGTTGCGTAATATGCACCCTTAAACGAACCCCATGCTCATCACCCAAAAGCGGGGTCGAGAAAAGGCGCGTCCACCACATCTTATTTCTCGGTTTTGCTCAACAGACTAATCAGCGGTCCGAAGCGTTTCTCGCGCGCCCAATCCAAAGCCGTGCGCCCCGTTCGGTCCGTCTCATAACGGTCGGCACCGGCCGAGAGCAGCAAGCTGACAATTGCTGTTTTGCCGGCGCGGGCAGCAATGATGACAGGGGCTTCATTATCCGCCGACAGCCGGTTCGGGTCGGCACCGGCCTCGAGCAAGACCTTTACAATATCAGCGCGATCACGCCCGATGGCGGCGCCGAGCGCTGTCAGATTATCTTGCGCCCGCATATCGATCTGCGCGCCTTTTTGCAACAAAAGTCGTACCGCATCAAGTTGGCCCGCCTCGGCCGCGACGACGATCGGCGGAATGCGATAGCGGCCACGATCATTGACGCTGATGCCATTATCCATCGCCATGATGATGCCATACAGATTGCCCTCGCGCGCCGCTTCTATCAGATCATTATCTTTCAGCGACCGTTGTTTTTGCGCCAAAGCTGGGGTCAACGGGCTCAGCGCCAAGACCGCTAAGATCAGCATAAATCCAGCGACCATGTGCTGTGATGTCGTCCGCATATCGATAAGCCTCCGCTAGCTACTATTAAACTCTTTCGATGTGTGATAGCACAGGCGCCGTATCGGAACAAAGGTCAAGTCGCATGAAACCCGTAAATAAAATTAGTCTCAGCCTCGCCATTATTGGCCTCGTCGTCATTCTGGTTTTATTGCTCACGGAAATACAGCAGCGCCAGCACCCGAGCGAATTTGAATTAACTCAATCCTTGCCCGATTTGACTTTGGACTATGAATTGGTACGCCATGACGGAACGCTTCTCCGCGATGAAGATCTGCACGGCAAATATCAGTTGATTTATTTCGGCTTTGCTTTCTGTCCTGATATTTGCCCCTTTACGCTCGACTTAATGGCCAACGCCCTTGGTAAAATTGGCGCCAAAGCCGATTTGGTGCAGCCGGTCTTTATTACGCTCGACCCCGAGCGCGATACGCCCTCGGAGCTCGAGGCTTACATCAATGCCTTCTTCCCTGGCTTTATAGGGCTAACAGGAACGCCGGAAGCAATCGACCAAGCGGCCAAAGCTTTGAAGGTTTATTATCGTAAGGTGGCCGGCGAGACCTCGGACAGCGACTATGTGATAGACCATTCATCGATCATTTATTTGTTCGATCAAAACGGCAAATTTATTAAATTTTTTACCCATGAAGACACGAGCGATACGCTCGCCGCCGCGCTCGCGGCGTTAATTACCGAACAGCCAGTCGAATAAGCCGCGGCGTTTCGCGCTCGGCTTCTCTTCGCTGCCAAAGGGTGCCATCGGCTTCATCTTCGCCTCGGACGCCATAAAGGTTTTAAAAATTTGCGCTGGGATTGAGCCGCCGGTGATCCGGTCCATCGGTGCGCCATCATCATTGCCGACCCAGACCCCAACCACCAGATCGCCCGTCATACCAATAAACCACGCGTCGCGCCAAGTTTGCGACGTGCCGGTTTTGCCGCCAATGCGAAGCCCGTCGACGCGGGCACCCCGCCCCGTGCCAGCTTCGACTGCCGCCACCAGCATATCTTGCAAGCTCGCAACGATCGTCGGTTCAATCACCGGAACCGCAGCGCCGCTGCGGCGGCGGTAAAACTCATTACCCGAATGGCTGACCACTTCTTCAATAATATAAGGAAATGTGCGAAAGCCGCCATTGGCGATGGTGGCATAGCTCGCCGTTAATTCGAGCAAAGACAATTCAAAAACCCCGAGCGCGATCGAGGGGTGCGGGTAAAGCGGCGAGGTGATGCCCAAACGCCGTGCCGTTTCAATGACGCGCTCACGGCCCACAGCCTCACTTAATTGCGCCGCCACCGTATTCAATGAATTTGCCAACGCGTCGGTGAGCGTCACGGGACCACGATATAGACGATCGTAATTCTGTGGTGACCAGTCTCCGACGCTAAACGGCGCGTCTTGCATAATGTCGCCCGGTTTGTACCCCGCCTCTAGGGCCGCGAGATACACAATAGGCTTAAAAGCCGAGCCCGGCTGTCGTTGCGCAAGGATAGCTCGATTATACTGACTATGTTCGTATGACCGGCCGCCAACCATAGCACGGACAGCGCCTTGCGGGGTCATTACCACCATCGCGACTTGGGCAACATTGCGGTCTTGGCCTTGCGTATCCAAAACCTGCCGCGCCGCCTGCTCGGCTGCCAGCTGCATTACTGGGTCAAGTGTGGTCACAATATCGAGATCGGTACGCGGCCGACCAATAAAACCAGGAAGCTGCTCCAATGCCCAATCGATTGCATAATGCGCCGTATCATTGCTACGCGTAACAATCCGAACGTCATCCAGCGGATTGCCTGCCAAGCGGGTCGGCGTCAGATACCCCATCTCAGCCATCGCCTGCAGCACCAACGTCGCCCGCGCGCGGGCCCCCTCGGGGTTACGATTAGGGGCAAGGCGCGACGGTGCCTTCAGCAACCCCGCTAAAGTCGCAGCTTCGCCTAAAGTTAATTCAGGAACCGGGCGGTTGAAGTAAGTCTCAGCCGCAGCATGAACTCCGTAAGCACCAGCGCCAAAATAGACTCGGTTCATATACAGCGCGAAAATTTCTTCCTTGCTCAAAGTCGCTTCCATCCAGAACGCCAGCAGCAGCTCTTGGATCTTCCGCTTCAGCGTGCGGTCGGGATCGAGAAACACATTCTTGGCCAATTGCTGGGTCAGGGTCGAACCGCCCGCCACCACGGCGCCCGAGCGCATATTGCTGATCATGGCGCGCGCTAGCCCGCGAAGATCCATACCGAAATGCGAGAAAAAGCGTCGATCCTCGATTGCCACAACGGCTTGCACCAAATCGGCTGGGAGATCGCGATACAGCAAAGGCCGCCCCTGCAAGCGCCCGCGGCGCGCCAAGAGCTTGTCTTGAGCACCGTAAAAACGGAACTCGGGGCTGTTTTCAACCCTCCATAATTGTTGGGTGTCGGGCAGATCCATGGCGTAATAGCCAACCAAACCGGCAACGCCTATTCCGGCCCAAAGACACAAAACAGCTGCCCAATAAAACAGGCGCGTCCATCGGCTGGATGACGCCTTTGCCGCCTTGGTTTTGCGCTTTTGCGTCACGCCTGCCTACCCATGCACTGGTTTAAATATCGAGATTGGCAACCGACAAAGCATTATCTTGAATAAATTGTCGCCGCGGCTCGACAACATCGCCCATCAATTGCTCAAACAAATTATTCGAATCCGCGACATCGCGGATCTTAACCTGCAATAGGGTGCGGGCATCGCGATCGAGCGTTGTTTGCCATAGCTGATCTGGGTTCATTTCGCCCAGCCCCTTATAGCGCTGCAAGCTCACGCCCTGGCGGCCGAAATCTAAAACAGCCGCCAGCAAATGGCTCGGCCCGTAAATCGGAATTCTTTGGTCCTTAATTTGCAATACGCCAGGTTCGAGATAAGCCGCTTGCAGATCCGCCGCCATAGTATCGAGACGGCGCGCATCGGCCGAAGCGATTAATGGCCCGTCAATATAAATGGTCTCCTGAACACCGCGCAAAGTCCGCGAGAAAGCCAAACCGCCATCTCCCGATGGCGTGCCTTGCCAGCCGCGTTCGACCTCATCTTCCAGCCTATCCAAACGCCGCGCAATATAGGTCGACGTCTCTTCGGCCAGATCTTGATTGGACAAAATACTCGGCGTTAGAGCGCCAGCAATAGCGGTTTGTTCAATCGCTTGCTTCGGGTAACGCGGTGGCAAGCCATTGAGCATCGCCCCGATACGGCGCGCATCTTCGACTAAAGCCCTCAGATCTTCGCCGCTTCGCTGTTCACCCGAATACAGCGTCAAAACCGCGTCCTTAACGCCGGCATCCATCAGATATTGCTCGAGGGCGCCCTGATCTTTGAGGTAGGTCTCCGAGCCTTCACGTTTTATCTTGTAGAGCGGTGGTTGCGCGATAAACAAGTGGCCGCGCTCAATCACCTGCGGCATTTGACGGTAGAAGAAGGTCAGCAACAAAGTTCGGATATGCGCACCATCGACATCAGCATCCGTCATGATGATGATTTTATGATAGCGCAACTTATCAATATTAAAATCTTCGCGCCCAATGCCAGTGCCCAGCGCTGTGATCAGCGTGCCGATCTCATTCGAAGAGAGCATTTTATCAAAGCGGGCGCGTTCGACATTGAGAATCTTCCCGCGCAAGGGCAACACCGCTTGATTGGAGCGATTGCGCGCTTGCTTGGCAGAGCCGCCCGCGGAATCACCCTCGACAATAAACAATTCGGCCTGCGACGGATCGCGCTCCTGGCAGTCTGCCAATTTGCCTGGCAAGCTCGAAATATCCAAAGCGCCTTTGCGGCGGGTGAGCTCCCGCGCCCGTCGCGCTGCCTCGCGCGCCGCGGCGGCTTCGACAACCTTGGCGATAATTGACTTGGCTTCCGCAGGATGCTCCTCAAACCAATTGCCCAAAATTTCGTTCATAACGCTCTCGACAGCTGGCCTCACCTCAGACGAGACCAGCTTATCTTTTGTCTGGCTGGAGAATTTCGGATCCGGCACTTTGACCGACAACACTGCCGTCAAACCTTCGCGGCAATCATCGCCGCTCAGGGCCACTTTTTCCTTTTTTGCGATGCCACTTTCTTGCGCGTAATTATTGATCGCCCGTGTGAGGGCGCCGCGAAAGCCGGCCAGATGCGTACCGCCGTCGCGTTGCGGGATATTATTGGTGAAGCACAAGACTGTCTCGTGATAGCTATCATTCCACCACAACGCGACCTCGACACCGATTTGGTCTTGTTCAGACTTAATCGCGATCGGGGCCTCGAGCAGGGCGTTCTTATTACGGTCGAGATAACGGGCAAAGGCTTCAAGCCCACCTTGGTAGGACAGTTCAGTGACAACGGGTTCGGGCTTCCGCGCGTCGGTCAAAACAATGTTGACGCCACTATTCAAGAAAGCCAGCTCGCGCAAACGATGCTCGAGCGTGTCGTAACTAAACTCGGTCATGGTGAAGGTCGCGGCCGAGGGGTGAAACGTCACCACCGTGCCAGTCTCCTTGGTATCGCCCTGTACGGAGAGGTCGCCAAGCGCCTCGCCATGCTCGAACCGTAGAGTATGGATTTTGCCTGAGCGGTAAATCGTCAACTCCAACCAGTCGGACAGCGCGTTCACCACCGAAATGCCAACGCCGTGTAGACCGCCAGACACTTTATAGCTGTTTTGGTCGAACTTACCGCCAGCATGTAGCTGCGTCATGATCACTTTCGCCGCCGACATGCCCTCTTCTTTGTGCATATCGGTTGGAATGCCCCGACCATTATCGCTGACTGTTACCGAACCATCTCCATTCAAAGTCACGCCGACGCGGTCGCAGTGACCAGCCAATGCTTCGTCGATCGCATTATCGACCACCTCATACACCATGTGATGCAGACCAGTGCCGTCATCCGTGTCGCCAATATACATACCCGGCCGCTTGCGAACGGCTTCGAGGCCTTTCAAGACCTTAATCGCATCGGCGCCATAGGCGTTTTCGGGTGTGGTGTCATCGCTCATGATAATTTTCCTAAATAATCTCTTTCATATGTCGTATCAGCGTGCGCGCTGGCATGCGGGATCACAGCATCCTCGGCCACGGCAAATACAGCGCTTACCGGGGCGAAGGCCTCAAAACTCTGAAGATCGGTACCGGTGATCCAGACCTGTCCGCCCAGATCATCGAGCGTTTGCGCCAAAGCCTGGCGTCGATCGGGGTCGAGATGCGCGGCCACTTCGTCGAGCAATAAAAGCGGCACGTCACCCGTTTGCGCGGCAATCGAATGCGCCTGCGCCAGAATAAGTCCGATCAGCAAGGCCTTTTGCTCTCCTGTGGAACATTGGCTCGCCGGCATATTTTTACCGGCATAATAAACCAGCAAATCTGAACGATGCGGGCCGAACAGAGTGCGTCCCGCAGCCGCGTCCTGCGCCCGGCTCACGGCCAGGCGATCTCGGAACATATCCTCGACTGCCAGTAAACTCTCGGCGCGCAACGCCGTCTCCAAATCGCCCTCGAGACCAATCCGCGCCCGCGGAAAGCCGGTTTCAGGCATATGCGCAATCCCCGCCGCCAAATGGTCAAGCGCTTCCAGGCGGGCCCAAGCCACTGCCGTGCCGTTTACCGCCATGGTTTCCTCGAGGCTATCAAGCCAGACGTTTTGCTGCGCACCCTCGCCGAGCAATCGATTGCGTTCGCGCATCGCTTTTTCATAGGCCGCCGCAGAGCTCGCCAGCGACGGCGACAAACTGGCCGCAAAGCGATCAAAAAATTTCCGTCGCCCCGAGGCCGCTTCGACAAATAAACGATCCATGGCCGGCGTCAGCCATAATTGCGGCAGCATTTGCGACAGATTGTCGAAGCTCGTACCGCGATCGCCCTCGACCAGTAAATCGCGCCCGGTACCATTAAAGTTTACCCTGACGCGGCTGGCGCCATGCGCCAAAGATAAATCGGCCCCTATCGCCCAAGCCGTTGCCGCCGCGCGACGGGTAAGATCGGAAAATTGGCTGCCCCGCAATCCGCGGCCCGCGCCGAGCAGGGACACGGCTTCTAAAATATTGGTTTTGCCAACCCCATTGGCACCGAGCAAAATATTGGTCCGCGGCCCAAAGGCACAAGACAGGCTGGTATAATTGCGAAAATCTTGCAGCCGCAAATGGCTGATATAGGGCGCATCGAGAGTCTGCGGTGACGTGGCGACAGGACGGGCCAAACTAGACCCGCATTGGCATCAAAACATAGAGCGCGTCAGCATCGGCCAAATCGCGCACAATCGTCGGTGATCCCGCATCGGCAAGCTCAAAGCTAGCCGTCTCGCCTTCAATTTGCGACATAATATCGAGCAAATAGCGGGCATTGAAACCAATCTCAAGCGGGCTCGCATCATAGGCGACCGCGACCTCGTCGGTGGCGCTGCCGCCGTCAGGGTTAGACACGCTAAAGGTCAGCTTATCGCTCCCCAGCATAAGCTTAACGGCACGCGATTTTTCGCTCGAGATCGCCGCCACGCGATCAACGCTTTGCGAGAAAGACTTCACGTCAACGCTGAGCTGCTTGTCATTATCAACCGGAATAACGCGGCTATAATCGGGAAATTTGCCGTCAATCAGCTTGGACGTCAGCACAATATTTTCAAAGGCAAAATTAATCCGCGTGTCGGACAGCTGGATACTGACTTCGCCCGCACTCTCCTCAAGTAGCTTCTGGATTTCATTAACGGTTTTGCGCGGCACAATAATCGACGGCATGCCTGCAGCCCCCACAGGCTGGACGATTTGCGCCTGCGCCAAGCGGTGGCCATCGGTCGCCACCGCCCGCAACAGGGCACGATCACCCGCTTCCACCGTATGGAGGAAAATACCATTCAAATAATAGCGTGTTTCCTCCGACGAAATGGCGAATTTCGTTCGGTCAATCAGCGCATGCAAAGACGATCCGGGAAGCGCGAAAGCGACCGGCATTTCATCTTGCGACATGGTCGGAAAGTCGTCGCGCGGCAATGTTTGCAAGGTAAAATGCGATGCCCCCGAGGTCAGGTTCAAACGCCCGCCATCACCTTCCAGCGCAAGCTCAACCTGCGCACCATCGGGCAATTTGCGGACAATATCGTACAACATATGTGCCGGCGCCGTAATTGCGCCATCCTGCATCACTTCGGCTTCGATTTTTTCGCGGATTTCAATTTCAAGATCGGTTGCGGTCAACGCCAGCATTCCGCCCTTGGCTTGCAGCAGAACATTCGACAAGATCGGGATCGTGTTGCGGCGTTCGACAACGCTTTGCACGTGATTTAGAGCCTTCAGAAGA
>JAYODZ010000148.1:0-3781 GCA_038106515.1 Rhodobiaceae bacterium | reverse complement strand
GCTGTCATCTGTATAGGTGTAAGACCCAGACAGCATCAGCTCACCTTTGCTGAGAACCGTGAGGTGTTCAACCGTCAGGTTCCAATTCAACTCAGGTGCATAAACCACTGGCGCACGATTAGCTAGATCGCAACCTGTTGGACATGCCACACCTGTGTAGGGGAACGAATTGTAAGACGCGTCGAGATAACCCAGCGACCCACGAACCGTCAGTGCATCGGTCGGACGGAAAACTGTTTCCAGTTCAACACCATCAATGCTCACATCACCGGCGTTACGGATGAAGGTACACGTCCCCGTAGCGAGACCACCGCACTGCGTACCATCTGTCACGATTTGCTCTTGCTTGTCCGTGTAATCAGATGTGAACACAGTCAGATTAATGACTGTGCTTTCAGACGGCTCAGCCCGCAGACCAAGTTCAATGCTTTCGACCTCTTCCGAGTCGAATGGCCCAATTGTGGCTGGGTCGGTCCCACGCGCGTTCCAGCCACCACTACGATAACCAGTCGAGTATGAGGCATAGACCATGCCCAAATCCATTTTGCGCTTCGCGATAAAACGATAAGACGTATTGTCGTCTTCATATGTGGGCGGTGTCGCCACATATGTCGGGTTGGTTTTCGCAATCCGGTTGGTGGCGTTCGCATAACGCTCGATGTGGAAATCTTTTTCCTCTTCCGTGTAACGCAGACCAGCTGTCAATTCCCAGTTCTCATCGACCTGATAGTTAACTTCGCCGAAGAAGGCGCGCGCTTCTGCATCCTGTTGCGACCAGAAGTTGGCGGCCGGACCCGAATCCAAGTACGCATCAGTATCAAGGAAATAGAGCCCCGCAACAAAATTCAACGGACCATCAAAGTTCGAGGTAAACTGGAACTCTTGCGTGGTTTGCTCAAATTCCTGATCGCGAACAACTTTGAACAGCGGGTTCGGCGCACCCCAAGAATTAATATCCATCAATTCTTCGAACTGCATGTTCCCCGTGATCGATTTGATCGTGTAATTAGGACCTGTATATTCGACATTCAAGGTTGCATTTTTGCCTTGAATATAGCTCAGCAGCGGCTCGCTCGAGTATGCTGTTTTGTAATCATTGGCGCGCGACAAAGACGCTGAACCGGTCGCACAACCGAGACCCAAAGCACCGCAGAATACGTTATCGGCAGTACCCGTCGCCAGAATATCCGGCACGCGGGTTTGATGGTTGTAGCTTTCAATCGTCGCCGTTGCTTTTAGCGAGTCCGTAAAATCGTAACGGATCGTCAAAGCAGCTGTTTCCGAATCCTGAAATTCTGCCCGCTCATTACGCGTAACGTTGCGGACATAAGAGTCGCTTGATAAGTCACGCAAGGAGATCTTAATACCTCCACGATCGCCAAGTGGCATATTCATGACGGCTTTGTAATCTTGCCGGTTATACGACGCGTTGGTGGCTTCAACTTTCAGACCGTACTCACCCGTGGGCTGTGTGCGGCGGATGTTGATCACGCCAGCAATCGTGTTGCGGCCGAACAATGTGCCTTGTGGGCCGCGTAGCACCTCGATTGCTTCAATATCGAAGAAATCAAGAACCGCGCCAGCATTAGATGCCATAAAAACACCATCAACCGACATACCAACAGTTGGCTCAAAGGTTTTTTCCAGATCGTCGAAACCCATGCCGCGGATCGAGGCCCCAAGGGCTGCACCCGCCTGAGCAATCGTGTGTAATTTCACGTTTGGTGACAATTTTTCCAGATCAACAACCGTCTGGATGGCACCACGCTCGAGCTGACCGGCACTCAGAGCCGAAACCGCGACCGGAACGTCTTGGATCGATTCACTACGACGACGTGCCGTAACAACGATTTCGTCGACATTCGTCGACTGCGCCAAAGCTGTGCTCGACGGCGCTGTGACAGCGACGCCAACCATTGCAGTTGCCGCGAAAACAAGGGCTGACGAACCAGTCAAGCTGGCACGCAGAACCTTGCTCATAAAGCGATTAACAGTTTTCATTAAATTCTCCCTACAAAGAAAATAGCTCTTTTCTCTCCAGAAAAGGCTTGGAGACAAATTAAGCAAACGCGCTCTGCGAGAGGCCTATCATAAAGGATAGGTTAACACCTCTAGAAGCCCGAAACTAAACGATTTTCGGAATTTGTTGCAATTATGCTACAGTTTTTTGGCTGGCTAAGTGCGAAACATGTCAGGGCGTGACGTCGGGCGTGGTGTAATTCCAGATATGCTTGAAAACATGCCAGTCGCCGTCGCCATTTTTACGCAAAACATCGACAAAATTGCGTTTCGATTCGTAAACCTTTCCGCTCGCAACATCGGTGCGGATAATATTGTAATCATAGCGGGCATAGGCCAAATCCTCACGCACCATGATTTCTTTGTCCCCAAGCCGTTCAATTTTGAAGCTATTGCTGGCAAAAACGCCGACCAAAAACTCGCCATAACTGGCGGTAGCATGGATCGGGTCGGCATCCGTCGGGATTAACTCGATTTCTGGGTCGAGGACGCTCAGATAAAGCGGAATATCACCCTCTTCCACGGCGCGGAACCAATCTTCATACAGCTGGTTGATCCGTGCGACCTCAGCTTCTGAAGTCGAGGTTGTGGCGCGATTAGTCGTGGCCATAGTTACAACCAATCCAATGATGATTAAAATAAGCAGACTGTTAAATTTAGTCATGGTCTTTCCCCTCATTCCTTGACAAAAGTCTGGCACAAATGGCGATCTCGCATTGCCTGATATTTCTGTTAGGCCGGATATTTTTCTATGTTTTTTCGCCGCTTGCGGGGTTTAATACAGATCACGCTGAATTGAGAAGGACAGCCATGCATCTAAACAGTTTCACCACCAGCAAATTTTTCTTGTGCCTCGCCCTGATCGGCGGCCTGGGCGCTATATCGGCCTGCGATCGCCAGCCGGACCAAACAGCGCATGATGGACGAACGCCGCAGCAAGTCTATTGGGGCGATTTGCACCTGCATTCACGCTACTCCTTCGACGCTTATACATTTGGCAATCGTTCGCTATCGCCCGATGCCGCCTATCGCTTTGCTAAGGGCGAGGCTGTGACGGCGCATAATGGCGATCAGGCGCAATTATCGCGGCCTCTGGATTTCTTGATGGTCTCAGATCACGCCGAATATTTGGGTGTTCTGGCCAATATCCAGGATCGCCAACCGCAGATTATGGCGCTTCCGCTCGGGCAACGCTGGGCGCGCTATCTCGCCGATGGCAATACAAACCCGATTATCAATGAGTGGGTCGCAGCCGTCAGCGGTACTTTGCCGAATGATAGCTATCCCACCGATGAAGCCATCAACACAACCTTCCAAGATATTGCCCGTATCGCCGACCATCATAACGAGCCGGGACGGTTTACGAGTTTTGTCGGCTTCGAATGGACCTCGATGATTAATGGCGACAATCTTCACCGCGTCATTGTGTTTAAGGAAGGCTATAACGCCACCAAGGATGTTGTGCCGCTATCGTCTTTCGACGGTACCGATCCGGAGAAGCTGTGGGGCTGGCTGGCGGACTATGAGGCAAGCCACAAAAAAGAAGTACTCGCCATTCCGCATAATGGCAATCTGTCCAATGGTTTGATGTTCGCAGACAATCGCATTAACGGCCAACCGCTCGATCGCGCCTATGCCGAAACCCGTATGCGGTGGGAGCCGCTTTATGAGGTGACGCAAGTTAAAGGCGACAGTGAAACCCATCCCTTAGTCTCGCCCGATGATATGTTTGCCGATTTTGAAAATTGGGACGAAACCGATA
>JAYODZ010000012.1:19686-25544 GCA_038106515.1 Rhodobiaceae bacterium | reverse complement strand
CCGCACCAAGCGCTGCACACCCGCCTCGGTCTTGGCCCACCCATAGGCATTATGGCCACGGATTAGGATCGTCGTTGATTTAATGCCAGCTTCCTCGCCTTCCGTCATGTCAATGACTTCAGTTTTAAAGCCGCGTCGTTCAGCCCAACGCAGATACATCCGCATCAGCATGCTGGCCCAATCTTGGCTCTCCGTCCCCCCAGCGCCGGCATGAATTTCTAGGAAGGCCGAATTTGCATCTGCCTCGCCGGATAGAAGTGTCTCCACCTCCATACGCTCGGCTTGTTCGCGCAGATCTGCTAAGGCGGCTAAGGCCTCGGCAACAACGTCGCCATCGCCCTCTTCCTCGCCCAACTCGATTAAACCAACGGCATCGGCACTTTCAGTCTCGAGCGATAAGCAGGCCTTGATCGATTGCTCCAAATGGTTGCGCTCTTGCATCAGCTTTTGCGCTTTTGCAGGATCTTCCCACAAGTCTGGGCGCTCCGCTTCGCGGTTCAACACCTGCAAGCGAGCATTGGCTTTTTCCCAGTCAAAGATGCCTCCTCAGCAAAGCAACCGCTTGCTGAATACGATCGACATGATCATGCGCTTCTGCGTTCACGCTAAAACCTCTTTAAAATGCGTCGCGACACTAGCGCCGCCTTAATCTTTAGTAAAGACCACCCGTCGCCGGGGATTGCTTATTTTGATCACCGCGATCACCCGCACCGGTATTGCCCTCGATGACCAATTGCCGCCGCCCCGAAACAGGTTCGGTGCCAACCTTAAACGCCTCCAAGATCACGTCGCGATCATTGGCGCCCGCTAACTTGCCCGACTTAGCGCTAATCCGTACGAGGCTGACATTGGGCGGAATGCGAAAAGGAATGACTGGGGCTTTGTTCAGTGCTTTACGCATAAACTCAGTGAATACGGGAGCCGCGACCTTGCCACCAGACTCGCCCGAACCGAGGCTGCGATTATCATCAAAGCCAATATAAGTGCCGACAACCAAATCCGGGGAGAAGCCAATGAACCAAGCATCGCGACTATCATTGGTGGTTCCCGTTTTGCCTGCTAACGGACGGTTCAACACCCGCGCGGCGCGGCCCGTGCCGCGCAACACGGCGCCTTCTAGCATCGAGACAATTTGATACGCCGTTTGTGGTGGAATAATTTGTGGTCGCATATCGGGCAAACTTGGCGGCGCTTGATATGCCCAAGCCTCGACAGCGCAAGCATCACACGGGCGCGTATCATGTTTATAAATTGTCAGGCCATAGCGATTTTGAATGCGGTCAATCAACACTGGCTCAATACGCTTGCCACCATTCACAAAGGTCGAATACGCCGAAACCATGCGGATTAAAGTGGTTTCACCTGCGCCCAAGGCCATCGCCAAAACCGGCGGCATATCATCGCTGACACCGAAGGAGCGAGCATAATCGACAACGCGCTGCATACCAATTTGTTGCGCCAAACGGATGGTCATCAGGTTCCTACTTTTTTCCATGCCGAGCCTTAGGGTGGAAAGGCCATAGAACCGGCGGGCGTAGTTTTCTGGCTTCCACAAACCCTGGTCGCTGCCTTGATCAATTACGAAAGGAGCATCCAACACTAAACTCGCAGGCGTATAGCCGGCATCGAGTGCCGAGGCATAGACAAAAGGCTTGAACGAAGAACCGGGCTGCCGTCGCGCTTGCGTCGCGCGGTTGAACTCACTGACATCAAAACTATAGCCACCTACCATGGCCAACACGCGACCCGTATGCGGATCCATCGCAACCAGAGCGCCATTGGCTTCAGGCAGTTGCCGCAGGGCAAACTGACCAGGCGTCTCAAGCGGCTCAACGTAAATCACATCGCCCGCCCCCAACACTTGGTGCAGCGACACCACAGCGCCACCCATACGACCATTTCCGACCGCAGCGCGGCGCGCCCATCGCGCCTCCGAAATATTTAAACGCCCAATTTCGACTTCGCTCTCTTCCGTCACCGGCGCTTCTGGACGCAAACCTATTTCGGCTTCTTGGTCGTCGACCGAAATCACCACCGCCATGCGCCACGGCGCGATGTCTTGCACGACCGAGAAATTATATAATTGCGTTGCCCAATCTTCGATGGTTTCGAGCTGTTGCACCGGACCACGATAACCATAGCGCTGATCA
Organism: Rhodobiaceae bacterium; assembly: GCA_038106515.1. Classification (GTDB taxonomy): domain Bacteria; phylum Pseudomonadota; class Alphaproteobacteria; order RS24; family RS24; genus JAYODZ01. The sequence continues at coordinate 23,394 of JAYODZ010000012.1, read as the reverse complement.
TAATCCACCAATCCGTCACGCAAGACCGTCTGCGCAATCGTCTGCAGGCGGGTGTCCAGCGTCGAGCGGATCGACAGCCCTCCCCCGTAAAGCTGCTTGTCGCCGAATAGGTTTTGCACGTTCCGCCGCACTTCTTCGACAAAATATTCGGCATCGACTTGCTGCACGCCAACTGGGCGGAACTGGACGACGAGGTCCTCTTGTTTCGCTTCATTGGCTCGGATACCTGAGATAAACCCGTTTTCGTGCATCCGATCTATTACCCAATCGCGGCGCGCCACGGCGCGTTCCTTTTGCCGGATGGGGTGATAATTATTCGGCGCTTTTGGTAGGGCCGCTAAATAGGCGGCCTCGGCGACGGTTAATTCATCGAGCGATTTGTCAAAGTAATTGAGTGCCGCGGCGGCGACGCCGTAACTGCCAATACCGAGATAAATTTCATTCAAATACAGCTCAAGAATTTGCCGCTTGGTGAAGGCGTTTTCCAAGCGCACCGATAAAATCGCTTCTTTGAGCTTACGCCGAAAAGTAACATCATTGGTCAGGAGAAAGTTTTTTGCCACTTGTTGCGTAATTGTCGAGGCGCCCTCGAGACGTCGGTTGTTCAGCACATTAATAACATTTTGAACAGCAGCGCGGACAATGCCAAAAAAATCGAGACCTAAATGGTCGTAAAAATTCTTGTCTTCCGACGACAAAAAGGCCTGCTCGACAATTTTTGGGATCGAGTCAACGGGAACAAAGAGCCGCCTTTGTTGCGCAAATTCTGCAATCAAAGCGCCATCACCGGCATGTGCTCGGCTGGTGACGGGCGGCGTATAATCGGCCAAATGTTGGTAATCAGGCAGCGTGCTACTGACCTGCCACAAATAAGCACCCAACAAAAAAGCGAGAACAGCGGTCAGCAAAAGCCCCAAACTTATGATCGCTCTAAATATGCGCATGGCAATCGCCCCGCTCCTTTCTTGAAGTCCGCAGTCTACTGGCTTTTCTATAAAAATCTATTTCTAAAGGCGTGATCGCTAAGAATTAGCTGCAAGGCTGTTAAAATATCGATCAACAGCCTCCTTGAGCGCTGCCGAGACGGATTTGCGCCATTTCGAAGAAACCAGCAGCTTCTCCTCGTTGGGATTTGTGAGGAACCCAAGTTCGATCAAAACCGATGGCACATCTGGAGCTTTCAAAACGCGGAAGCCTGCGAAGCGGTGCGTTCTGTCCAATAGTTGTGTTTTGCCGTCCATTTTATTGACCACTGTATTGGCAAATTTAACCGACAGATTTTTCGTCTCCCGTTGCGCCAAATCGATTAAAATATTAGTCACCTCAGAGGGCTGATTGCCAAAATCAATCCCGGCAATGATATCAGAGCGATTTTCTTGCCGCGCCAAGGCGGCCGCCTCTTTATCCGAAGCGGTTTCCGACAATGTATAAATCGACATGCCGCGCACATTTTTGCGTTCAATCGCGTCGGCGTGAATGGAAATAAACAGGTTCGCGTCGTGACGCCGCGCTATGTTGACCCGCTCACGCAAGGGAATATAGATATCTCGATCCCGCGTCAGATGCACTTCGTAGTTCCCCGATTTTCGCAACGCCGCCGCAAATTCACGCGCAAAGGCCAAAACGACGTCTTTTTCGCGCGCCTTTCGCCCATGGGCGCCTGGGTCAACACCACCATGCCCCGCGTCGATAACAATTACGGGTTTGCTATTTCTGGGTTTTTCGGCAGAGCGCAGTGGCGCCGACGGCTCTACCTCAGGCGCGGGTGACGCACCCTCAGCCGCGCGACGGGCATCAATAGCGGCGCGAAACGCCGTCTCGGACGAGGTTTCGAGATCGATGACCAATCGATAATTAAAGCCAGCCGAGGGCTCGAGCAGGAACATTTTCGACACCGAAACAGGTCCTGTTGCATCCAGCACAACACGCATCACGTCGGTCGAAAACAATCCAAATCTAAGATTTTTGACCAAACCTTTCCACGCCGGCAAACGCATATCTTGTTGCCAGGTCAAAGCGGGCAAGTCGATCACCACGCGATACGGATCGGCTAAGGTAAAATATTTAAATGCAATTTTTTCATTCAAATCAATAACAATTCGGGTGCGATTGCCATCGACGCCAATTCGAAAATTCTCCAGCCGCGCCTCGGCGAAAGCGGAGCTCGAAGCCAGCGCATAGAGTACAATAACGAGAATCACACGGTACAGCCGCGTGCCAATCATCGCTTCTCTCCTTTCCTGCTGAGCTTTAAGACGACTATGCCCCGACTCGGTATTTTGGTTCAATATGCAAGGATATCTGAGCAAATTAGGCATCAATAAGGCATCTCGAATAGGCGCCGCGAGGAAAAGCTTGCGTCAAAGCCGTCGCAGGACTAAAAAAGGGTGCTCGCTGGGGACTTAAAACCTCCCATGTTGAAGGGCCTCTGAGCGCCCCAGAAAACAATACAGCAAGAACGACATGGTCAGCGATATACTTGCTTGACCACAAGGACAATTGGGCCTTAGGCCATGAACGGGGAAAGCCAAATGCAGGTCATGCTTGGCAAATCATCAAGAATGCAAAGCCACGAGCACGGCACGTTCGTTGCTTCTCCTGTTTATTCTGCAAAATTTAAATATACCGCAACCGCCAGCGCTTTGACGCGCCTGCGGCAGGTTGCGCACGGAGTTACCCATTATGACATTTCGAATGCTGATCGATGCAGCGCACCCCGAAGAGACGCGCGTTGTTGTTGAAGAAAACCAACAGATTACCGAGTTTGACTTTGAGTCAGAAACCAAACTTCCTCTCAGAGGCAATATTTATCTCGCAAAAGTAACCCGCGTCGAACCCTCGCTGCAGGCCGCTTTCGTCGATTACGGCGGCAATCGCCATGGCTTCCTTGCCTTTAGCGAAATTCACCCTGATTACTATCAGATCCCTGTTTCAGATCGTGAAGAGCTGTTGCGCGAACACGCGGCCGAGCAAGAAGAGGCCGACAAGGAAATCGATACAGCCTCTGAGAATGACGACGAGGCTGGCGAGGAACAAGCAGACCAAATTGAAAATTTGGGCGGCGATGCGCATGAAGAGATTGGTGCACGGCAACCAAACGTCACCCGCAAATATAAAATCCAAGAAGTCATCAAGCGTCGTCAAATTATTTTGGTGCAAGTCGTTAAAGAAGAACGCGGCAATAAAGGTGCCGCGCTTACGACCTATTTGTCACTGGCCGGTCGCTATTGTGTCCTCATGCCCAATACGGCGCGCGGCGGAGGAATTTCGCGGAAAATAAACAATGCGGCGGACCGCAAAAAGCTTAAAGCCGCAGTGGCGAAATTGGATGTGCCGAATGGCATGGGGCTGATCATTCGGACCGCAGGGGCACAACGTACAGCTGCCGAAATCAAGCGCGACTACAAATATCTGACCAAAACCTGGGAGGATGTCCGCAACCAAACCCTCAAGAGCTCGGCACCGGCACTGGTCTATGAAGAAGGCTCGCTGATTCGCCGTTGTATCCGCGATCTTTACAATAAGGACTATGACGAAGTCGTCGTCGACGGCGCCGACGCTTATAGCGAAGCGCGTGACTATATGAAACTTTTAATGCCGAGCCACGCCCGCAAGGTAAAACAACACAAAGGCGCTCAAGCTCTGTTCCGCGAGTCAGGTATCGAAGATCAACTGGTCGCCATGTTTAACCCCGTGGTACATTTGCCA
>JAYODZ010000012.1:10484-19676 GCA_038106515.1 Rhodobiaceae bacterium | reverse complement strand
ATTTGGTGATCAACCAGACCGAGGCTTTGGTCGCCGTCGATGTGAACTCAGGCAAGTCAACGGGCGAGTACTCAATCGAGAAAACCGCCGTCAACACCAACCTCGAAGCTGCCGAGGAAGTCGCGCGGCAGATGCGGTTACGCGACCTTGCTGGTCTGTTGGTGATCGACTTTATTGACATGGACGAAAACCGCAATAACCGCGCGGTTGAAAAACGCCTGAAAGAGGCTTTGAAAAGCGATCGAGCGCGCATACAGGTCGGGCGGATAAGCCCCTTCGGCCTGCTGGAAATGTCGCGCCAACGGATCCGCTCAGGCGTGGTCGATAGTAGCAGCAATACCTGTAAGCATTGCCAAGGCACCGGCTTAATCCGCTCTGTGGAGAGCCGCGCTTTGCATGTCTTGCGGCAAATTGGCGAAGTCGCGAAAAACGCGCACGGAGGCACCTTGACGCTCGAGCTTCCGTCAGACGTGGCGCTTTATTTATTGAACCAAAAACGTACCGCCTTACGCGATCTCGAAACCGCGCATGACTTGGATCTCGTTATCAATGTCAACGATCACCTGATGGCAATGGAGATGACCCTCCAAATCAATGAAGATGGCGAAGTTAAAACGCTCCGTATGGATGCCGCCAGCGAAGCCAAGCCGCCCCATCGTGGGAACCGCAATCGCCGCGACCGTAAACGCGACCGCGATAACCATGACCGCGATGCGTACGACGCTGATGCACAAAGCAGTGACGACAAACAAGCCGACAGTGCGGCTAGCGAACGCCAGCAAAGTAACGATGGCGAGGCCGACGGTGAAGAACCACGAGGTCGCCGTCGTCGTCGGGGGCGGCGCGGTGGTCGTAACCGACGTCGATCAGATACGCCAGAAGCCTCGCAGCCAAATAGTGACGATATGAGTTCTGAGGCGAGTGAGACCGACATGTCGGATCTGTCAGTCGATGATGCGGTCGACATTGCCGACATTGATACAGATCAAAACGCTGCCGAGGCGCCGGAAATTGCGACTGAGGCCGCTCCAGAACCTGTCGACGCTGAAGAGGCTACCAGCGACAGCAAAGCCAAAAAGCCGCGACGCGGGCGCCGTAAAAAACCCGAGGCCGCACCCGAAGACGTCGCCGAGGTCGCCAAAGACAGTGCCGCCGTGGATGCAGAAGATACACCGCAACCGCAAGCCGAGGACGCAGATAGCGACAGCGATGATCAAAAGCCGCGTCGTGGTGGATGGTGGCGCCGTAAGTGACATGTTTTTGCCGCATTTAGAGCAAATCCTGCTAGACTCCTGAACTGAAGGCAATGGGGATCTAAATGGCTGGGCAGCTCCGGACATACATGACGGCATTTTATACGGGTTTGGCATTGCTTATCGCGACGACAGCTGCCCATAGCGGTTTTATTCGTGACGCCGAAATCGAGCACCTGTTACGCGACTACACGGACCCGTTATTGCGCGAAGCAGGCTTACAGCCCAGCGCTATTGAAATTGGTCTTATTTCCGACAGCAATATCAATGCTTTTGTTGCCAACGGGCAGAATATCTATTTCTTTACCGGCCTGATTACTGAAGCCGATACTCCCAATGTCGTGATCGGCGTGGTCGCCCACGAAATCGGACATATTGTCGGTGGGCACTTGGCGCGGTCATCGGACGCTATGGCCAAGGCTAGCCGCCCAATGCTGATCGGCGCGATTTTGGGTTTGGGCTCGATTTTGGCTGGCTCACCCGATCTCGGCCTCGCACTATTGACGGGTGGACAGCAGCTCGGGCAAGCAAGCTTTCTGACATATAGTCGAGCGCAAGAAGCCAGCGCTGATCAGGTGGCTCTGCGTTTGCTCGAGGGCACCGAGCAATCAGCCCAAGGTATTATTGATTTGATGGATCACTTTGCAGGGCAAGAAATATTAAGCGAAGCGCGCCAAGACCCCTATATCCGCTCGCACCCCATGTCGCGCGATCGGGTCAATTTTTATCATGCCAATGCCAGTGGCTCGAAATATTTTACGCGCCACGATACTCCCGAATTGCAATTTCGGCATGATATGGCAAAAGCCAAGCTTGCCGGCTTTATCGATCATCCGCAGTCGGTTTTGCGCGCCTATCGCGACCCCTCGCCGATGCAACTCTATGCGCATGCGATTGCCTATCACCGCCTCGCCCGAACAGATGAAGCTCTGAATGCTGTCGATCGGCTCATCGCGCAACAGGCTAATAACCCGTGGTTTTATGAATTAAAAGGGCAGATATTATACGAGTCCGGTGCGGTCGATGACGCCATTCCCCCCTACCGCAAAAGCAATAATTTGGCCCCCAATGAACCACTTTTGATGATCGGATTGGCTTCTGCCCTGCTGGCCAGCGATCAAAAAACTGGGGCAAAAGAAAAAACCAGTGAAGCGGTAAAAATTCTGCGCGAGTCGTTGCGCCTCGAGCCTGAAAACCCCACCGCTTATCACCAACTATCAAAGAGCTATGGCCAACTCGAAGAGATCGGCATGGCAGAATGGGCCTTGGCCGAAGCCTACGCAACGCAGCAAAATCCGCAAGCTATTATGCACGCCCACCGAGCGATAAAGCTGCTGCCTCCGGGCAAAACCGAGCGCACGCGCGCGCAGGACATTGCCGCGAGTACGTTTGGAAAAAGGTAATAATTATGTCAATACACCACTACGTCACCGTCAATCTGAGGCGCCTTCAAAGTCATTGGCTGGTACTCGGGTTGCTTGTAGCCTTCCCCGCGGCACCCCATGCGCATGACACGATCACGCCGGCGGAGCAAAAAAACATTGAACAAATTATCGAGAACTATCTCATGAGCCATCCTGATAAGCTCGGGGCAGCGCTTGATAATATGCAAGATTATTATCGTGGCCTCTCTGAGCAAAAACAAAAGGAAGTGCTCAAAGAAAATGACAGCAAATTGATCAATGACGCCCGCGACATGCGCATCGGCCTGAAAAACGCAAAGCATATCGTCGTCGAATTTTATGACTATAACTGCTCTTATTGTCGCAAAAACTATCCGGACATACGGAAATTACTCGACAGCCGCGATGATATTTTATTTATTTTTAAGGAACTTCCCATTCTCGCCGAAACATCGATCGAAGCGGCGCAGGTTGCCCTCACCATCAAGGACCCCAATCAGTTCAAAGCGTATCACGCCTATCTGATGCAGAAATCTGGGCGCCTATCGTCAAATGATATTGTCGAGGCGGCTCAGGCCGCGGGCGTCAATGCCGCAACGGCCATAGCCGCCAGCAAAGACGAGAATATTAAAAACCACATTAGCGATAATAACGAGCTTGCCAGTGCAATTGGCGTCGGCGGCACGCCGTCATTCTACATTAATGGCGAACTGCATGAGGGCTACCTCAGCGGTGAGGAGCTGAACACATTATTGCCTAAATAAGGCCAGCTAAGGGAGAGCTTGGGTCAGCATATAGTCGTTTCGGCATCCGGCCAGCCAAATAGGCCTGCCGCCCGGCGATAACCGCATACTTCATCGCTTCCGCCATCAAGATCGGGTTTTTAGCTTCGGCAATCGCTGTGTTCATCAACACACCGTCGCACCCTAGCTCCATGGCAATCGCCGCGTCAGAGGCTGTTCCGACACCAGCATCGACCAACACGGGCACATTTGCCTGCTCGATGATCAGGCGGATATTGATCGGGTTTTGTACGCCCAAGCCCGAGCCGATCGGGGCCGCCAAAGGCATAATCGCGCAACATCCGATCTCCTCGAGCCGCTTTGCCATAATGGGATCATCGCTACAATAAACCATGACTTGGAAGCCATCCTTAATCAGCAACTCAGCCGCCCGCAGCGTTTCCGGCATATTTGGGTAGAGGGTCTTCTCATCCCCCAAAACCTCAAGTTTAACGAGATCCCAACCGCCCGCTTCGCGTGCCAAACGCAACGTGCGCACCGCATCTTCGCCCGTAAAACAGCCCGCAGTGTTGGGCAGAAAGACATATTTCTTAGGGTCAATATAATCAATCAGCATCGGCGAATTGCGATCGCTTAAATTCACCCGCCTTACGGCAACGGTCACAATTTCGGCTCCCGCCGCGACGGCCGCATCCGCATTTTGCTGGTAATCCGTATATTTGCCGGTGCCAATGATCAACCGCGAGGTAAATTTACGCCCCGCAATCTCCCAACCATCACTCGTTCCCTGTTTGCTTTGCGCTGCTGCCGACACCTCAACCCCCGCCTATAAAATGTACAATTTCAAGTTTGTCGCCCTCTCCTATCATGACCGTGTCATAGAGGGAACGCGGCACAATTTCGCGATTGCGCTCGAGCGCTACTTTTTCACGTGGCAGGTCCAAAACAAGCAAAAGGGCGGCGGCCGAGATAGGCTTTTCCAGCTGGCGTGCCTCGCCATTGATCTCAACCATTATACTCAAAACTCGTTCTCCGATAATTCTAAGCGCCTATATTAGGACTATTCTAAACCGCTTCAAGCTAGGCATTTGGCTTGCTTTGGCATAAAAACTCGTTTACGCACAAGAATGTAGTGACGAGATTAAATGTTATGACACAGCAGATTCATATCATTAATGGCCCTAATCTAAATCTTTTGGGCCAAAGAGAACCAGAGATTTATGGCCGCGAAACGCTCGCCGATATCGAAGCCGCGTGCCAAAAGCGTTGCGACGGACTTGGCCTCGGGCTTGTTTTCAGCCAAAGCAATGATGAGGGCAAGCTTGTTGATCTGATTCAAGCCGCGCGTGGTGCCGCTGCAGGATTGATTATCAATGCTGGCGCCTATACTCACACCTCGATCGCCTTGCACGACGCTCTAAAAGCTTGTGATTGCTCGATTTATGAAGTCCATTTGTCAAATATTTTTGCCCGCGAAAGCTTCCGACACCACTCCTATATTTCGGCGCTAGCCAAAGGGGTCATTTGCGGTTTAGGTTGGCAGGGTTATATCGTCGCGATCGACGCAATTGGCAGAATTGTAAAAAAGTAGAGCTGAACCAGAAACGAGGGGAATGCACATGGCACGCAATCCGGATAGCAAAACCATTCGCGAACTCGCTGAAATTTTGAACGAAGCCAATCTCAGCGAGATTGAGGTCGAGGTTGAAGGTATGCGGCTGCGCGTCGCCCGCACCCAGCAAGTCACACTTGTCAACGCACCCGCCGCCGCGCCGGTGCCGCAAGCACCCGCCGCGCCGGCCACACCTGCGCCTGAAGCCGCTGCCCCTGCCTCACTTGCTGGCGCCGTGAAATCTCCCATGGTTGGTACCGTCTATGTTGCGCCCGACCCCAATGCGCCGCCCTTTATCAAAGAAGGCGATACCGTCGCAGCCGGCCAGACCTTATTTATCATTGAAGCGATGAAAACCATGAATCCGGTAACGGCGCCGAAAGCCGGCACGGTGAAATCCATCCTGGTGCATAATGCGCAGCCCGTAGAATTTGATGAAGCGCTGGTGATTATTGAATAGCCATGATTAAAAAAATTCTAATCGCCAATCGCGGGGAAATTGCACTTCGGGTTATTCGCGCCTGCAGAGAGCTGGGCATTGCCAGTGTCGCCGTGCATTCGACCGTCGATGCGAACGCCATGCATGTCAGGCTAGCCGATGAAAGCGTCTGCATTGGTCCGGCGCCGGCGAGCGATAGCTATCTTTCCATTCCGGCAATTATTTCCGCTTGCGAAATTACCGGTGCCGATGCTGTACATCCAGGCTATGGCTTCTTATCTGAAAACGCTAAATTTGCCGATATTTTGGACGAACACGGCATTACTTTTATCGGCCCGACGGCTGAACATATTCGCCTAATGGGCGACAAAATTGCGGCAAAAGCCAAGGCCATTGAACTCGGCATTCCTGTCGTGCCAGGCTCTGACGGGGCAGTCACAGACATAAAAACGGCAGAAAAGGTCGCTGCGGACATGGGCTATCCCGTGCTCATTAAAGCCGCGGCTGGCGGTGGTGGTCGCGGCATGAAGATCGCGCATGACGCCTCAGAGATCAAATCCGCCTTTGAAAATGCCCGCAGCGAAGCGCGCGCGGCTTTTGGCGATGACGCCGTTTACATCGAAAAATATTTGAGCAACCCGCGCCACATCGAAATTCAAGTTGCCTGCGACACGCATGGCAATGCGGTGCATCTCGGCGAACGCGACTGCTCCTTACAACGCCGTCATCAAAAAGTTTTAGAGGAAGCGCCCGCCGTTATCTTGACCGACAAGCAACGCAAAACCATCGGCGATATTGTTGTCAAAGCGATGGAAGGCATGGGTTATCGTGGCGTCGGGACAGTAGAATTTTTGTTCGAAAATGGTGAATTTTATTTCATCGAGATGAATACACGCCTGCAAGTCGAACACCCGGTTACGGAAATGATCACTGGCATTGATTTGGTGCGCGAGCAGATCCGGGTCGCCGAGGGCCATAAATTGAGCTTCTCGCAAGATGAGGTAACCTTCACCGGCCACGCCATTGAATGTCGGATCAATGCTGAAAACCCGAAAACCTTTGTGCCTTCTCCTGGGCAAATCTTGACCTATCATCCGCCCGGTGGTTTAGGTGTACGGATTGATAGCGCGGTTTACTCTGGCTATAAAATCCCGCCCAATTATGACAGCTTGATAGGTAAGTTAGTCATTTATGGCACCGACCGCGATCATTGCCTGAAACGCCTCGAGCGTTCGATCAATGAGTTTGTGGTTGACGGCGTCGAAACTACCTTACCACTGTTCACCAAATTGCTCGCCAGCGAAGATTTTCGAGCCGCTAATTATGATATCCACTGGCTCGAAGGCTTCTTGGCAGACGACTAAGGCGGATTGTGAGCAAGCCATTTATACCCCCCGATATTTTGTTGGGCGCTTATGCCGGCGGCATTTTTCCAATGGCCGACAGCACATCAACCGATGAAATTTTTTGGGTGGACCCAGACGAACGCGGCGTCCTACCCCTGCATCAGATCCATATCCCCCGGCGCTTGAAACGCACCCTCAAGCAAGAGCCCTACCGCGTGACCTTCAATCAAGATTTTCGCGGTGTTTTACGCGCTTGTCGTGGCGGCGGCGCTAGCCGCCCCGAGAGCTGGATCAATGACGTGATTTTCTATTCATATCTGCGGCTACACCAATCTGGACACGCCCACAGCATTGAATGCTGGTTGGATGATAAGTTGGTTGGGGGGCTGTACGGCGTTTCGCTTGCAGGTGCTTTTTTTGGTGAGAGCATGTTTTCAACCTCACCCGATGCCAGCAAAATCGCTCTTTTGTATTTGACGGCGCGATTACGGGCAGGCGGCTTCACCTTGCTCGATTGCCAGTTTAAAACGCAACATTTAGCGCAGTTCGGCGTCATCGATGTGCCGCGCGGTCGCTATCATACCTTTTTACAAGATGCCCTTGAGAAATTTGGCGATATCGATTACTTGCCGGAATATATTAGTCCGTCTGAGGTTTTACAGCTCAACGGCCAAACATCGTAAATCGGATGTTCAAGCGCGTGAATGCCAGGGCTGGAGGCAAACATCCAGCCCATAAAAATATTTTCGACGACGCCGTCCTTGTCTTCAGCAATCTCGAGAAACATGGTTGTCTCGGGCTCTTCTTCGGGAGGGGCTGTTTTGCAGGACCGCATGGTGAGTACCAAATTTTTTAAACGCACCTCTTGATTGATCGGCAAACTCAGAACCGAGGTTCGCGCTGTCACCTTATCAAGAATATTCAGGGTACCCAGCAAATCGGCAGGTAACTCATTAATGTTCTGATCCGTCAGCGTTTCGATTAACGGCACTTCGATAATCTGGGGAATGGTTGTATCAGCTGGCGCCGCTAGATCCGGCACCTGCAACAAGGGAACTTCATCGGTTTGCGCAGCGACTTTGCCGATGCCGCTATAGAGCCCCAGCACCAAGATTAGAAAAAGGCGAAAGTTTTTACTTATTGCCATTATCCTGCGTGCTGAACATCGCTTGACTGATCAAGCTAATGAGGTCGACAGAGCCTTGCGTGAACAAAATCTCTCCGCCCTGCTCTAGGGTCAGATCGCTTCCCCCAGGGGTCAAAGAGATATAATTACCGCCCAGCAAACCCTCGCTGGTAATCTTGGCACTCGAATCATCGGGCAAAGCGATCATATTATTGATCTGCATCGTCACACGCGCGGCAAAGCTCGCGGGATCGAGTGCTAAGTTGGTCACTGTCCCAACTTTAACACCCGACAAGCGTACATCGCTACCAACCGTAAGTCCGTCGACGCGGTCAAAATTTGCCACCACTTCGATGCCATCACCAACATCGCGCTCAGTGACCGTATAGCCGTAGCCTAAAAAGCCCGCCGCCAAAAGCAGAACGAAAGCACCTACCAGCGTCTCAACAAGGTTTTCTTTCATTTTATTCGGGCCGCCATGCGTCATAACCAGAAGGATAGCGCGCCGTATCAGCTGCCCCACGCGGCTTATGCGCCTTCGAGGTTCCCGTCGCATTGATTTGGTGCTCTTTTTGCCAAGAGCGTGTCTTTCCCGCAGCGGCGAGCGGCGGCTCGTCCACCGTGTAGTGCAACCAACCATGCCACTCAGGCGGCACCCGGCTTGCCTCGACATCACCATTATAAATTACCCAACGGCGGGGCTTACCATTAATCGAGCGCCCGCTTTTATCTTCATAGTAATTATTACCCTGCGCGTCAGACCCAACGAGCCGACCCCGCGTAAATGTATGCCACCAAGTCCCGATCGTCTGGCTGTGCCACCAAGTAAAAATCATTCGTAATAGCTGCACTTACGTCTCCATCACTGCTACAGGCCCCTAATATGGCATCAGGGCGGTGCTAAATCTAGCCTGTTAAGCTTTTTCCTTCGTCTCGACCGCCAAGCGGATACTCAATTCGCGCAATTGCGCATTGCTGACCGTTGCTGGCGCCTGCATCATGAGGTCTTCGGCTTGCTGGTTCATTGGAAAAGCCACGACTTCGCGTAAATTCTCCTGCCCCGCCAGCAACATAACAATGCGATCTACTCCAGGCGCAATGCCACCATGCGGCGGCGCGCCATAACGGAAAGCATTAAGCATACCGCCAAAACGCGCTTCGACTTCATCGGCGCCGTAGCCAGCAATATCAAAAGCTTTCAGCATGATCTCTGGCTTGTGGTTCCGCACCGCGCCCGATGATAGCTCAATACCATTACACACAATATCGT